>NZ_JAGQBV010000025.1:0-31569 GCF_024345815.1 Cyanobium sp. HWJ4-Hawea
AAGGCAGGTGCTCGCGCACATCACCCTCGATCAAATCGCTGATGGTGTTGGCAATCCAGAGATCGGTCATGGGGGCAATCCTGGGTATGTCAGGGGCTGAGCAAGCGGGTAAGCAGGGCCCACTCCCTGCCCTGTTGTTGCATCAGGCCCCAACGCACGCTCCAGGGAGCCGCTAGGAACAAACGCAGCATGGCGGCCACCAGTTCAGGCAGGCTGAGGGTGTTGGTTAAAAAGCCATACCACTGCTCCTGCGGCAACTGGAAAAAACTGTCGAAAAACTGGCGCAGCTGGGCCTCCGGGTAACGCATCAACTTCTCCAAACCAAAGCAGTAAAGGGCGTGCTTACGCCGCAACTCCAGTGGCCAGAGGGCTTGCCAAGCGCTAGCCGCCACCTCGGCCCCATCCAGCAGGGAATCGCCACCCGCCGGATTACGCAGGGCCGTGGCAATCGCATCGGCCAGGCCCGGTGCCCGGCGCAACAAAGCCCCAACCATGTAGCCAGAGGCAGGGTGCACCATGCTTGCCGCCCCCCCAAAGCCCACAACCCTCTGGTTCAAATCGGGCAGCGGCAGATTCATCGGGAATAGGCAAAATTCCTCGTGGCAAACAGTTTCGATGGCGATCCCGCCGTGGGCCAAGCGCCGCTGCAACCGTTCCTTCAACACCTCAAACGGCACTGGTGGAGCCAAGGCGAGGGAGGTTTCCTCCACAAAAAACAGCCCTTCCCCCATATCCATCGCATACAAAAAGGTCGGCGGGCCGCAGCGTTGTTCAGCGGCGCTGAGGTGGTCGCTGCGGTAGTCCATCAACACAAACTCCCCGGCCCTAACCGGTGGAGCAGAGAAGCTGCCCACCACTCCGTAGGCCCCCTGGGCTGCCACTGCTCCCCCATCTGGACGTTGCACAAAGGCGGCCCGATGGCCGCTGGCATCCACCACCAAACGGGCCTTGAGCTCCACTCCCCTGTCGGTAGTCACCGTGGAATGGCTGGGGGAATGGTCGATCGTCGCTGCCAGGCCCCGATGCCAGGCCATGGCCCCATGGCTGCAGCGCCCCAACCAAAAGGCCTGCAATCGCTGCTTGTCAAAGAGGCCGTAGTCCACCTGGTGCAGCAGGGGCTCAGCCGAACTGGCGAAATAGCTGCGCGTATCGCTCCAGCGGTGGCCCAGCAGCCCCCCCAGACCAAGGCGATCAACCTCTGGGCCCCAGATCCCGTAGGTATTGGGCCAGGGTTCAGCTGGATCAACTGGGGAAAGGCCCTCCACCACTAGGCCACGATCAACCAATTCACTGGCGATCGCCAGGGCCGCAGGCCCTGAACCAATCACCAACACATCCACCTTCACGCCTCCGGCGCGACCGTGGCTTCAACCTCGACAACGGGCTCCTCCTCCTGCGCCGGCGGCACCAGGACCACCTCAGAGAGCCGGTCGCCCGCATCCAACTTCTGCAGCCTGACGCCCGTGGCGGCCCGGGACTGCTGGGGAATCGCATCGGCCTGGGTGCGCACGATCACCCCCTTTTCACTTACCAGCAGCAGTTCCTCACCAGCACCCAGGACCTTGAGGCCCACCAGCACATCCCCGTCGCGGCGGAACTTCATGCAGCGCAGGCCCATACCGGCCCGCTTTTGCAGCCGGAATTGATCAACGGGCACCCGCTTGCCCAGGCCACTGGCTGAAGCCACCAGCACCCAGGGACCATCGGCGCTAACCGCTTCTTCGACCTCGTCGTCGGGCCCATCGAGCGCCGAAGCTTCGTCGTCGCCGGAGGCATTGGCGACCCGATCAGCCAGCTCGGCCGGCAACACATCCATGCTGACCAGCTGGTCACCGTTGCGCAGATTCATGGCCCGCACCCCGCGGGCTGTGCGCCCCAGGGGCCTTAGCTCGCTGTCGTTGAGGCGGAAATGGATCGTCATTCCCTTCAGGGAGCCGATCAGCACGCTGTCACCGGGCAGGGCCAACCGCACCCAGGTGAGGGCATCACCCTCCTCAAGGGAAATGGCAATCAGGCCATTGGCGCGAATGTTGGCGAAGGCAGAGAGGCGGGTGCGCTTCACATAGCCGCCGCTGGTAAGCATCAATAACACCCCGTCTTCTTCGAAGGCACTTACGGCCAGCAGCGAGGTGATCTGCTCTTCCCGGGGAATCGGCAGGAGCTGCACGATGGGAGTGCCCTTGGCAGCCCTGCTACACATCGGCACCCGATAGGCAGGCACTGAATAGACAACACCCCGGTCACTGAATAGGAGCAGTAAATCGTGGTCGTTGCAGCTGATAAACAACCTGACAGCCTCCTCCCCCTGGCTCTTGGTGCCGGCCTTGCCCCGGGTGCCTCGGCTAGTCGCCTCAAACTCATTCACCGGCATCCGTTTTAGGTAACCGGTTTCGGTAAGCAGTACCACCGAGCGCTCGTTGGCGATCAGGTCGATATCCTCCAAGCCACCCTCGAGGTCGAGGATTTCGGTGCGGCGGGGCGACAGATACTTGGCCCTAATTGCCTGGAGCTCATCGATGATGATTCCCAGCACCCGTTCCCTACGGCCAAGAATATCCTTGTAGTCGGCAATCTTGGCAACCAGATCCTCGTGTTCCAGGCGAATCTTGTCGGCCTCCAGAGCCGTCAGACGCCGCAGCTGCATCTGCAAAATTGCATCCGCCTGGACATCGCTCAGGCCATGGCGCTCCTGTAGCTGCAGGCGGGCCGTGGCCGCATCGGGGGCAGCCCTGATCAGGGCGATGATCGGATCGAGCTGATCGAGGGCCAGCAACAGGCCTAAGAGGATGTGGTCGCGCTCTTCCGCCTTACGCAACAGATAGCGGGTGCGCCGCTCGATGGTCTCGACCCGGAAGTCGAGGAAGACCCTCAACATTTTGGCCAGGGTGAGCAGCACGGGCTCACCCTTAACCAGGGCCAGCATGTAGGCGCTGAAGTTATTTTGGAGGGGGGTGAGCTTGAAGAGATTGTTTAGAACAACTTGGGGATAGGCATCGCGGCGCAGTTCAATCACGATGCGCATGCCATCGCGATCACTTTCATCACGAATGTCGGCAATACCCTCCAGCTTTTTATCGTTGACAAGTTCAGCGATACGCTCTATTAGGGAGGCTTTATTGGTTTGGTAGGGCAATTCGGTGATGATCACCGCATCCCGATCTGGCCGTCCCTTTGCCTCCACCGTTTCGATTGAGGCGACCCCCCGCATCGTCACCGAGCCGCGGCCGGTGGTGTAGGTCTCGCGAATACCCCGACGACCCAGAATTTGCCCACCGGTGGGAAAATCAGGGCCCGGAATAATTGCCATCAATTGCTGATCATCAATCTCAGGATTGGCGATCAGCGCCAACATTCCGTCGATCAACTCGGTGAGGTTGTGGGGCGGAATGTTGGTGGCCATCCCCACCGCAATGCCAGAGGAGCCATTCAGCAAGAGCTGGGGGATGCGGGCCGGCATCACGGTGGGCTCCTGCTGGGAGCCGTCAAAGTTGTCGGCGTAGTCGACGGTTTCGGCTTCGATGTCCTCCAGGAGGGCATCGGTGGTGAGGGCCTGCAACCGCGATTCGGTGTACCGCATCGCCGCGGGGGGATCGTTATCCACCGAACCGAAATTGCCATGCCCATCGATTAGGGGCATGCGCATGGAGAAGTCCTGGGCCATCCGCACCAGGGCGTCGTAGACAGCCGTATCGCCGTGGGGGTGATACTTACCAAGCACCTCCCCCACCACACGGGCACATTTGCGGTAAGGGCGATCGCTGGTAAGACCCAGCTCGTACATCGCGTAGAGGATCCGGCGGTGCACCGGCTTGAGGCCATCGCGGGCATCGGGCAGGGCCCTTCCCACGATCACACTCATCGCATACTCCAAATAGGAGCGCGACATTTCATTGCGCAGGTCGGTCTGGATGATCCGTTCGTCGGAGTCACCGGGATTCCGTTCGCCGGGACCGGTTGGATCCGCCATGTATCACCGCCTTATGCAATGGATAGTTTATCGAAAACCCCTTAGCCTGCCGAAATCAGCCCAGCCGTGAGCTTTCCCGTACGCACTGAGGCGCAACTGCGCCAAAAGCAGGAGCGCGGTGTGCTCTCGGTTCGCTCCGCCGCAGAATTTCGCAAACTGGTGGCCCAGCACGGCATGGCCCCCGCCTACGCCGCCACAGACGTGGTGGTGGCAGCCGATGCCTGCTTCACCGACCAGGCCAGCCTGCACCTGGGCCTGGGGGCCAGCGAGCCCCCAATTCGCTTTCGCCAAGCCCTGGTTGGCGGGGTAAGTGCGGCCACGGGCCACGGCAGCAGCGAACTGGTCTTGGCCATCGGCGGTGGCCTGGGGGAACCGAAACGCCTCGGCGGAGCCCAGGTTTTAGGAGCCCTAATCGGGGGCCAGCAGGTGAGCATCGATGCCAGTGGCGAGGCAACTGCCCTCCACCCCCGCCGCGAACTGCACAGCCAGATCCAGCTCGAACAACTTGCCACCGGTCGGCTGCTGTTGCACCGCGCCATCGCCGAAAACGGAGTGGTGGCGGTCAGCAGCGCCGAAGGTCTCACGGCCAGCCCCTATGGCCCCCTGCTGGGCCCCTTTGCCAATGCCCTCTACAGCTGTGCCGGGGCGGGCAGCATTGGCCTGACCATGCCAGGTCTGGCGCTCTTGGGCCCTGGCTCCCCCGTGCTGGTGGGCGGCGCCATCGGTTGGGTGGTGGGCAGCGGCAGCGGCCACCAGCCCAAACCCAAGCGCCAAGCCAGTGGCCATGCCCTGAGCCCGGGCTGCAGCGCGGCGGTGGCGGTGGATCTCCATCCCCTGCGGAGCCCATGGGTGCGGGCCTGTTTTTTTGAGGGCCATGGCAGCGCCCTACTGATCGCCACGGCAGTGCCCGTGCCCCTGATCAATAGGAAAGTTGCCGAACAGGCCGCAGCAGACAACGCCAGCCTGCAGGCACCAGTGCTCGATCTAGCCCTGCCCAGGCGGCTCAAACCAAACCTGGGCCTGGCCAGCTACGACCAGCTGCTGGGCGGCCAACTGGAGCTAAACGGGCAGCGGCTCAGCTGCGCGCCTGCCCATAGCCCGAGGTTGGCGGAGGCCCATGGCGAGGAATTGGCCCGCCAACTGCGCGATGGCCGCTTCCCCTTACGGCTGCCCCCAATCCCCCTGGGCCAGCGCCCTTCCCTACTGGCTCTCGATGACTAAGCCCCCAGCCGCTGAAAGACCCAGCTCTCTGCTCAAGTTGATAGGTTAGCCCGAATACGGAATATTCAGGTGGACATTCAGCTCGGTCGCTCCCGCACTGTTCGTCGCGCCTACGGCATTGACGAAATTGCCCTGGTGCCAGGCGGCCGCACCGTGGATCCAGCAGTCACTGACAGCAGTTGGAGCCTGGGGGGACTGCAACTGGAGATCCCGATCATCGCCAGCGCCATGGATGGGGTGGTGGATGTGGGCATGTGCGTTGAGCTGACCAAGCTGGGCGCCCTGGGCGTATTGAACATTGAGGGTGTGCAATGTCGCTACGACGACCCCAACCCCGTGCTGGACAGGATTGTCGCCGTGGGAAAGGAAGAGTTTGTGCCCCTAATGCAGGAGCTCTACAGCCAGCCAGTTCGCGAAGACCTGATCCGCCAAAGAATTGCAGAAATCAAACAGGGGGGAGGAATTGCGGCCGTCAGCGCCACCCCCGTGGCAGCGATCAAATTTGGCAAGGCCATTGCCGAGGCCGGCGCCTCCCTGTTCTTTGTGCAGGCAACGGTGGTCAGCACCGAACACATCGGTCCGGTCGGCCAGGAGAGCCTTGATCTCGAGGCCCTCTGCCGCGACTTCGGTGTGCCGGTGATCATCGGCAATTGCGTCACCTACGACGTGGCCATCAAATTGATGCGAGCCGGCGCCGCAGGCGTAATGGTGGGCATTGGCCCGGGTGCCGCCTGCACCTCCCGCGGCGTTTTGGGCGTTGGCATCCCCCAGGCCACCTCCGTGGCCGACTGTGCCGCAGCTCGCCAGGACTACTTCGAGGAAAGTGGTCGCTACGTGCCGATCGTGGCCGATGGCGGCATCGTCACCGGCGGCGACATCTGTAAATGCTTGGCCTGCGGGGCCGATGCTGTGATGATTGGCTCACCTATTGCCCGCGCCCAGGAGGCCCCAGGCCGGGGATTCCACTGGGGCATGGCCACACCTAGCCCCGTGCTGCCCCGCGGCACCCGCATCAAAGTGGGCACCACCGGCAGCCTGAAAACAATCCTGCGGGGCCCAGCTGGCCTCGACGATGGCACCCAAAACCTGCTGGGTTGCATCAAAACCTCGATGGGAACCCTCGGTGCCCGCACCATTAAGGAGATGCAAAAAGTGGAGGTGGTGGTGGCCCCATCCCTGCTCACGGAGGGCAAGGTGTATCAAAAAGCCCAGCAGCTAGGGATGGGCAAGTAAGGCCTATCTTTAGTTTGTGGGGGCTTCGGCCCACACACTCCTCACACCCTCCGGCCCGGCGCGTCCGGGCTTTTTGTCTTCTTCCAGCGGCAGCTGGTCCTCCAAACTGGCCCTGCTACTGGCTGCAAATGCAACGCTTGAAGAGAAGCGCTGGTAGGCGCAAGGCAACGTTGCTAGATTCCAATAACCCGTATCAACGCAAGGATGTCGAGCGCCGCTGCAGTTACCGACGCTTCCTTTGAGCAGGACGTGCTCAAAAGTGATGTGCCCGTATTGGTTGATTTCTGGGCGCCTTGGTGCGGTCCTTGCCGCATGGTGGCTCCAATCGTTGACGAAATTGCCAAGGAGTTTGAGGGCAAGATTAAGGTCTTCAAGCTCAATACCGACGAAAGCCCCAACGTGGCCAGCCAGTACGGCATTCGCAGTATCCCCACCCTGATGATCTTCAAGGGAGGCCAGAAGGTGGATACGGTTGTAGGGGCAGTGCCCAAGACCACCCTCTCCAGCACGATTAGCAAGTACCTCTAGAAAACCTGCCCTGGGCGCCCTAGGGCCCCGAAGCCAGAGCAGCAATCCTGATGAGCCCCATCGGCCTAATCGATTACGGCATGGGCAATCTGCACTCCGTGCAGCGGGCCTTTGAGCGCTTGGGGGCAGAGGTGGTGCCAATCCGGGCCGGCGCCGCAATGGAAGGATGCGCAGGCCTGCTATTGCCAGGGGTGGGCGCCTTTGATCCAGCCATGAAGAGGCTTGATCAAAGTGGTCTGGCCACCGCCATTCACCAGTGGTGCGGTGCAGGCAAGCCGCTTTTGGGCATCTGCCTTGGCCTGCAGTTGTTGTTTGAAGGCAGTGATGAGGGTTCAAGGGAGGGCCTGGGGCTGCTCAAGGGAAGGGTCCTGGCCCTACCCCGCAAAAGCGGCCACCCCATTCCCCACATGGGTTGGGAGCCCCTAATCCCAGCCCAGCCCAGCCCACTCGTGCCCAGCGGCTGCGAAGAAAGCTGGATGTATTTCGTGCACTCCTATGCCGCCGTGCCTGCGGAGCCAAGCTGCACGACGGCCAATGTGGCTTTTGCCGGCCAAGCTGTCACCGCAGCGGTATGGCAAGGGGCGATTGGTGCCTGCCAATTCCACCCAGAAAAATCCGCCGAGGCGGGCGAAGCCCTCCTGATGCGCTGGCTGGACTGGCTCAACAGATGACACTGCCCCACCCATGACCCTCCGCCAGCCATGACCCTGCGCCTCAGTGGCGGCCGCAAACTGCTCAGTCCACCAGGGCAGACCGCCAGACCCACCACCTCCAGGGTGCGCCTGGCGGCGATGAACCTGCTGGCCCACGACATCCCAGGGTGTGGCTGGCTTGATCTCTGCTGCGGCAGTGGGCTGATGGCATGTGAAGCCCTACAGCGGGGCGCCCAAAGGGTCGTAGCCATTGAGCAAGACCGCCAGGTTGCCCGCATTGCCAAGGCCAACCTGGAAACCGTGGCCCAGGGCCTGGGCCATGGTCCCAAGCAGCAGGTTGTGCAGGCCGAAGTGCTCAGCTGGCTAGGGAAGGGCAAGGCTGCCGAGGGTTGCCAATTTCAGTTGATCTATGCCGATCCCCCATATCAAGCGGAGCTGTACGGGCAGATCGGGTCAGCTGTGCTGAAGGGAGAGTGGCTCAGCCCGGGCGGTTTGATGGTTTGGGAGTGCTCCAGCCGGGCCCTGCCGGCAGTGCCCGAAGGATGGCTGCTCGAGGATCAGCGCAGCTATGGCACCACTAGCTTGATGCTGCTTAAAAGAGCGAATTAAGGGAGACAGCCCCCCCAAACGCGGGATCTAGGCCGAATCTATTTCCCAGAAAATTCAGCTATCGAGCAGGGTGCCCCGGCGGTACTGGTTCCAGGCCGCTACAAATAGGCCCAACATGGTCACGGGAATCAAACCGAGCACGATGCCGCATAGCAGGGGTTCGATCATGGAAAAACAAGGGGCTTGCTCAGAACACAATTCTTCCACGCCCCACACCTAAAACGCGAGAGAACGCCACCAACTGTGACCGCAGATTCGACCCTCAAGGATGGTTCCTCCGGGCGCAACAGCCTGATCACCGGGCTGGTGGTTGCTGCTGCCGTGGCCTGCATCGTGGTGCTGGCCGTGGTCATCTCGGCCACCCGAACCGACCCCTACACCCGCCAAACCCTGGAACTGCACGGGTCAACCGAAAATGGCAACACGCTCTTTTTAATCAATTGCGCTGGCTGCCATGGCATTGCCGGCCAGGGGGTGGTAGGGCCCAATCTGCATGGGGTATCAGCCCGTAAGAACCAACGCCAGCTGATCCAGCAGGTTGTCAGTGGTCGCACCCCCCCGATGCCCCGCTTCCAACCAGAACCCCAGGCCATGGCTGACCTGCTGGCCTACCTAAATGGACTGGTCTGATTCCGTTCCACGGGCCCCAAAAACCGTAGTGGTAGTGCTGGTGGAGCCGGCGGGCCCCCTGAATGTGGGCAGTGTGGCCAGGCTCTGCGCCAATTTCTCCATGGCCGAGCTCAGGCTGGTGAATCCCCGCTGTAACCACCTGGGTGAAGAAGCTCGCTTGATGGCGGTCCATGGCCGCGGCCTGCTGGAGCAGGCCCGCTGTTTTGACCAGTTGGCGGATGCCCTGGCCGATTGCCGCAGGGTGGTCGCAACCAGTGGCCGCTGCGATGGCGAACCCCTACCGCTGCTCTGCCCCGATCAAGCCCTCAATTGGCTGCTGGGCCCGAGCCAATCAAGCCAGTCGGGCCAGGCAAGCGATTCAGCCGAGGGGGCACCTTTGGCCCTGGTATTTGGCCGGGAGGATCGGGGCCTGAGCAATGCGGAGTTACTCCAGGCGGGCTGCCTGCTGACCCTGGGAACGGGCCCCACCTACAGCTCCCTAAACCTTTCCCACGCCGTGGCCGTGGTGTTGCACAGCCTCCATCAAAAACTGGAGGCCCCTGGCCCATCGGCCCTGCCGGGGCTGGATCCCTGCCTGAGACAAGAATTTGAGGCCCTGCTCCTCGATGCCGAATCCCTGCTGATGGCTGTGGGCTTTCTCTATCCCCACACCGCCCACGCCAGGCTCGCCAAGGTGCGTCAGATCCTGCAAAGGGCCCAGATCAGCAGCGGAGAAGTAGCCCTGGTTCGCGGCATGGTGCGCCAGTTGCGCTGGGCCAGCCAGCAGAACGGCATCGGCCAGACCCCTTAGCTTCGGTCGGAACAACTTCTCTGATCTGTGACGGCAAGCCGTTCACCACGCGATCCCAAAAACCGCTGGAGCCAACCCCTGCAATTGGTGCTGCGGCTGGCCGTCATGGGCATTGGCCTGGGCGTGATCACGGGCACCAGCTTGAAACTGCTGGCGCCCCACCTGGCCAAGGGGGGCATCAAAACCCCCAAGGTGGAAGCGGCAAATCCGGTGGTTTCAATTGGCAACCAGGGGCTCAGCAGCGGCCGTTTTGAACCTCGCCAAGAGCTGACGGCCCTCAGTAATCGCTGGGCCGAGCTGGCAGCAACCCAGCCAGATCTGGCTGCCAGTGGTTATTTGTTGGTGCTCGACGACGGTCGCTTCGCCCAACTGCAGCCAGACAAGCCCCTGCCAGCTGCCAGCTCGATTAAGACCCCGATCCTCCTCTTGGGATTGCTGCAGCTGGACTCCGGCTCCCTGCGCTGGAACGAACCTTTGCCCCTCACCAAAGAGGTGATAGGTGGCGGCGCGGGCTGGATGGCGAGCCGCCCCTTGGGCACCCGCTTCCCCTTTTTCGAAGCCGCCACCGAGATGATTCGGGTGAGTGACAACAGCGCCACCAATCTCCTAATCAAGAGGCTTGGCGGCAAAAAAATTGCCAATGGCCAGTTTGCGGCGCTTGGGCTGCCCGCCACGGTTTTGCGCAACTGGCTGCCGGACCTAAATGGCACCAACACCACCAGTGCCAAGGATCTGGCCAAGGCGATCGCCCTGGTCGACACCGGCCAAAAGCTGAGCCCGAGGGCCCGGGACCTTTTTCGCGAAATCATGGGCACATCGCGCACCAACACCTTGATTCCGCTGGGATTACTGCTGGGCCTGGGCCGTGATGCGCCCGATCCCGATGCCGCCTTAAAAGAATTTGGCATCACCGTTCTCAATAAAACCGGTGACATCGGCATCGCCTATGCAGATGGGGCTCTAATTGAGTTGCCTACGGGGCAAAGGGCCGTGGCCGCATTCATGGTGAAGGGTCCGTTCAACGATCCCCGTTCCACCGATCTGATCCGTGCCATGGCAGGGGAAGTGGCCAAAACCCTGGTGGGCCGCAAATGAACCTCATCCCATGGGGAAAGGCCGCTCTGCCGCTGTTGCTGGCATTCCTAACCAGCCCAGCCCTGGCCGACCCAGCAGCCCTGCAGGGCAACCAAAAGTTGCTGCGTAGGCAAACCGTTGCCCCCTTGCCCGGCGGCCTCGACCAGATTCTGGTGGTCAACGACAACAACCCAGAGTTGATTTCAGGCCCGGGGATCCTGCTCTCCACCTTTCCCCGCCAGGGACGCACCAATCCAGGGGCCCACCTGGATGTGGCCCTAAACGGCCGCTTTGACCTGTTCAGTCACCACGTATTTGCGGGTAAAACCGACAGCCTTGATTCCACCCTTTGGCTTGGAGTGCTCGCCGCCCCCCGGGGTCCAAAGCCGGTGAACCTGCGGCTTATCGCCGGCTCCACTGCCCTTTCGCAGTCGGTGGATGGCATCCAGCCCGGGGCACCCTTCCTGCCCCTGCCGGCCCTGATGCGCCAAGAGAGCGTGCCGGTCTATTCCGGCCCGGGCAGCCGGGTTGCCACGGAATTGCTGATGCGCCAGCGCGGGGCCCCCTTGCCCGAGGGCTGGACCCTCCCCCCTGGCCAGGCCACCAGCCTGCTGATGCTGCCGATTCCGGTGCGGGGCCTTGATCCCCTCCTCAATGGCCGCAACCTGCAACTGCGCCTCGAGAGCAGTGGCCCGATCAGCCTGGCCACCCTGGCCGCCTTTGGCGAAAACAACACCCCGCCAGGCCCGGAGGTATGGCGTCAGCTGCTCGAAGGCGACCTAAGCCCGAAGGAGCACGCCCCTTCCCCCCGCGGCACAAAGGGGCCGATTGTCTATTCACGGGTCAGTGGCGTGCAGGTGGGCAGCACCTGGACTGGGCGCATCAGCGATCCAGGCAAGGCCTGGCTAAGCGCCAGCCGCGCCCCTATTTCCTGGCCAATTAGCAGCCTTGAGCGGGGCAGCCTGGGTACCGGCCAAGTTCAAACCGCCGAATTGAAAGCCGCCTATCCCGCCACCGCCTGGGCCGCCCACGGCAATTACGGCATCGAATACGACCTCAGCCTGCCGTTGCGCAACGACCTGGCCGTGCCCGTGGTGCTGGAACTAGCCCTGGAATCGCCCCTCAAAAGTGATGCTCCCCAAAACGGGCTGCGCTTCAACAGCCAGCCCAGCAAGGCGGTGATGTTCCGCGGCACGGTTGAGGTTTCAGGCCTCGACAATGGGGAAGGCAGGTCCAGTGGGCGGCAACGCTTCCACCTGGTGGAGCGGGCTGGCTCCCAGGGACCGGTGCTCGGCCAGATCAGCCTGGCCCCCAAGGCAGAGCGGCTGGTGCGCTTTCGACTGATCTATCCAGCCGATGCCACACCCCCCCAGGTGCTCAGCCTCCTACCGGTTGTGAAACAATCCGAACTTTCACCAGCAGATCGCCCGTGACTCAAGCCCGCAAGCGCCGGGTCTTCCCGTTCACCTCGATCGTGGGACAGGAGGAGATGAAGCTGGCCCTGCTGCTCAATGTGATCGATCCCCGCATTGGCGGCGTGATGATCATGGGAGATCGGGGAACGGGCAAATCAACCACCATTCGGGCCCTGGCTGACCTCCTGCCGGAGATCGAGGTGGTGGAGGGTGATCCCTATAACTCCTCCCCCACCGATCCCGACCTCCAGAGCAGTGAAGTGCGGGCCCGGGCCGAACAGGGTGAGACCTTGCCCGTGGAACCCCGCCAGGTGCCGATGGTCGACCTCCCCCTGGGGGCCACGGAAGATCGCCTCTGCGGCACCATCGATATTGAAAAGGCGCTGAGCGAGGGCATTCGCGCCTTCGAGCCCGGCCTGCTGGCCAAGGCCAACCGGGGCCTGCTCTACGTGGATGAGGTGAACCTGCTCGACGACCACCTGGTCGACGTGCTGCTCGATTCGGCCGCCTCCGGCTGGAACACCGTGGAGCGCGAAGGGGTGAGTGTGCGCCACCCGGCCCGCTTTGTGCTGATTGGCTCGGGCAACCCGGAGGAGGGCGAACTGCGCCCCCAACTCCTGGATCGCTTTGGCATGAGCGTGGAAGTGCGCACCGTTAGGGAACCAGAGCTGAGGGTGCAGGTGGTGGATCAACGCACCAGCTTCGACAACGACCCCGACACCTACAACGACGCCATGCAAGCCACCCAGGACGCCCTGCAGGCGCGGGTGGTCGAAGCGCAAAACCGGCTTCCCCAGGTGCAGATCGACGCCGACCTGCGCATCCGCATTTCAGCGGTGTGCGGTGAACTCGATGTAGACGGCCTGCGGGGTGACATCGTCACCAACCGGGCAGCCCGGGCCCTGGCCGCCTTTGAGGGCCGCAACGAAGTGGAAGAAGACGATGTGGCAAGGGTGGTGGCCTGCTGCCTGCGCCACCGCCTGCGCAAGGACCCCCTAGAGCAAATCGACTCCGGTGATCGGGTCGTGAAGATGTTCTGCAAGGTGTTTGAGCGCCCAGACAGCGGCGATCGCAGCGCCTTTGAGCTGGCCATAGCGACCTGATCCGTAGCGGCCTGGCTAGCCTGAGGTCAGGCGAAGCTGAGCAGGTGGAGGAGAGCAGCAAGAATCTCCGCTGGCGTCAGCGACTGGAGAGCCTGCAGCGGGCACTTAAGCAGCTGAAGGCGGCCCTTGCGGCCCTCGCCAACGACCCAAGCAACGACGTGATCGCGATCGCCGTGATCAAGGCCTTCGAGTTCAGCTTCGAGCTGAGCTGGAAAAGTCTCAAGGATCTGCTCCAACATGAGGGCATCGATGCGATGCTCCCGCGTGAGGTCTTGCGCCAAGCCTTCGCCTACGAGCTACTGGCTGAGGGGCAAATCTGGATCGACATGCTCGAGCAACGCAACCTGATGGCTCACACCTACGACGAGCAGCGAGCCCGGCAGGCGACGGCCATGATCCGTGAACGCTTCGCGCCGGCTCTGCTGGAGCTGGCTTCGGCACTGGAGCAGCGGCCGTGAACAGCAACCAAAAGCTGGGAGGTCTGCCCGCCAGCACCTGCGAACAGATTGGGGCTGTACTGCGACGCTTTCCCCAAATCCGCTGGGTGAAGCTTTATGGCTCACGCGCCCTCGGCCGTGAACGCCCAGGCTCCGACATCGACCTGGCCTTCAGTGCTGCAGAGGATTGCAGCGCCGCCCTAGCCGGCGCCCTAGACGACTTGCCCATCCCCTACACGGTGGATGTGACCCACTGGGAAAGCCTCCACCACGCAGGCCTACGGCAGCACATCGCTGCCTCCGGGTTGCCCTGGCTTGAAGTGCAGCAGCCACTCAGCAAACCGGCTTCTTATTGAACCCATGCGGATCCTCGGCATCGATCCCGGCCTGGCCCGCGTGGGTTACGGCGTGATCGACGTGGCCGGGGATGGGGCCCAACGCCAGCAGAAGATGCTCGATTGCGGCATCATCCGCACCGACCCGGGCCGCAGCGAAGGGGTGCGGATGGTGGAAATCGCCCGGGATCTGCGCCAACTGATCCGCGCCTGGCGGCCGGAATTGGCCGTGGTCGAAAAGTTTTTCTTCTATCGCTCCAGTACCACCATCTCGGTGGTGCAAGCCCGGGGCGTGGTGATGATGACCCTGGCTCGTTTTGGCATTCCGGTGGCTGAATTTCCACCGATGCAAATCAAGCTGGCCCTCACCGGCTCCGGCCATGCCCAAAAAGACGAGGTCTTAGACGCGGTGATGCGCGAACTCGACCTCGAGCATCCACCCAGGCCCGACGATGCGGCAGACGCCCTCGCCGCGGCCCTAACTGGCTGGTACCAGCGGTGATCGCCCAAGCTGAGCCAGGCAAATCAGGGCTGCGCCGCTACTACCGCCAGAGACGCCAGGAGCTGCTATTCGAGCTTGAAGAGAAGATTGCCGGCCAGGTGGCAAAGGCGCTTCCCCGGCTGCTTCCCCCGCTGCTGCCCTCGCTGCTTCCCTCAGGAGATGGGGCTGGCCCTGAAGATCATTACCTGGGGATTAGCTGGCCCCTGCCGGGGGAGGTGGATTTACGGGGATTGGCGGGCGTCAACTTGGAGGGCGGGGGCTTGGCGGGAACTGGCTTGGCCCTACCCGTGATTACCCAGGGGATTGATCAAGGGCTGGTGATGGCCTACAGGTCCTGGAAGGTGGGCGATCCCCTGGCAAAGGATGGCTGCGGCATTCCGGCCCCACTGGGCCCCAACCTCGAGCCCGAATCGATTGGCTGCCTGCTGGTGCCTGCCCTCGCCCTGGATCCCCGGGGTATTCGCCTCGGTTACGGCGGCGGCTGGTTCGATCGCCTGCGGGCCGACAGCCGCTGGCGAAGGATTCCCGCCTATGGGGTGCTGCCCGGCGGCTGCATCCACCCCCAGCTGCCAAGGGATACCTGGGATGTGCCCTTCAACGGCTGGATAGACGAGGTGGGGTTGCACCTTTGCCCCCAAACTTGACAAAACCTTTACAGGTCGCGCGCTAAGCCGCTCCATTTGGCAAGATCGATGGACTGCTCACTGCGCGCCGTTGGACCTTTCAGCCCCCCGTCCCATCGGAGCCGCCTCAGGACCGGAAAGGGTCCTGGCCTCGGAGCTGGAGGGGCGTAGCCCCAGCAACGACGCCCTCTCGATGATGGTGAGCTCGATGGTGCACATGGTTCAGGCTGGAAGAAGCAGCGATAGCCGTTGGCAAGCTTCCTGAGGGCAGGCCCCGTTGCGGGTGGTCCGGGTGCGATGAAACGCCAATGATCAGCACCGGCAGCCCAAATCTAGATCGAATGGTGGAGCGGCTTGCCGCATCCAGCGATCCCAAACGGCGCTACGAATACGTGCTTTGGCTGGCCAAAAAGTTGCAGCCCCTGCCCGCTGAATTTCGCCACGAAGCCTTCATGGTCAAGGGCTGCGTTTCCCAGGTCTTTGTGGCTGGGCAGTTACTGGAAGGCAAACTGCACTGGCTAGGTGACTCCGATGCGGCGATCACCAAAGGGTTGCTGGCCCTACTGATTGAGGGGCTCGAGGGCCTAACCCCCGAGCAGGTGGCTGCCATCGACCCCAGCTTCATTGCCGCCACTGGCCTGCAGGCCAGCCTTACCCCCTCTCGCTCCAACGGCTTTTTAAACATCCTCAAGCTGATGCAGTCCCAGGCCAGGGGCCTGCAGGGCTGAACCGCCGGCCGATTTCTAGGATCCTGCGAACTTGTGGCGATAACCCATGACCATCGGCATTGGCCTGCTCGGTTTGGGCACCGTGGGCGCCGGGGTGGCCGGCATCCTGGCCAGCCCCGCCGGACGCCATCCGCTGGTAGGTGAGCTGGCCATCAAACGGGTGGCAGTTCGAGATTTAAACCGGCCGCGGCCCATCGACCTACCGGCCGCCATCCTCAGCACCGATGCCGAGGCCGTGGTCGACGATCCCAGCGTCGACATCGTGGTGGAGGTAATGGGTGGCCTCGAGCCGGCCCGCAGCCTGATCCTGCGGGCAATTGCCGCTGGCAAGCCGGTGGTAACTGCCAACAAGGCCGTAATCGCCCGCTACGGCGAAGAAATTGCCGCCGCCGCCGCCGCCAAGGGGGTTTATGTGCTGATTGAGGCCGCCGTGGGCGGTGGCATTCCGATCATCGAACCCCTGAAGCAATCCCTGGGGGGTAACCGCATCACCAAAGTGAGCGGAATCATCAATGGCACCACCAATTACATCCTCAGCCGCATGGCCGATGAGGGTGCCGCCTATGGCTCCGTGCTGGCCGATGCCCAGGAGCTGGGCTACGCCGAAGCCGACCCCGCCGCGGATGTGGAAGGGGCTGACGCGGCCGACAAAATCGCAATCCTCACGGCCCTGGCCTTCGGGGGCAGTGTGCCGAGGTCGGCCATTCCCACAGAAGGAATCAACCGGCTCGACGCCCGCGACGTGGGTTACGCCGCCCAATTGGGCTATGTGGTGAAGCTCCTGGCCGTGGCCGAAAACCCAGGCGGTGCGGCCAATTCAGCCCAAAGCGCAGCCAGCCAGGCCCTGGACGTGAGGGTTCATCCCACCCTGCTACCTAAATCCCATCCCCTGGCCGGCGTATATGGGGTCAACAACGCGATCCTGGTGGAGGGCGATCCCGTGGGCCAGGTGATGTTTTATGGCCCTGGCGCTGGAGCCGGGCCGACCGCCTCAGCGGTGGTGGCAGACATCCTGAACATCGCCGGCATCTGGGCAGTGGCAAGGCCGGGGGTGGCAGGGCCGGGAGCTTCCGGGGCTGGAGCGGCCCTCGACCCCCTGCTGGCCGCCAGCCGCTGGAGGCAGTGCCATCTGATCGACAGCGCCCAAACCCGCCATCGCAACTACATAAGGCTGCGCACCAGTGATGAGGCTGGGGTCATCGGCAAGATCGGCAGCTGTTTCGGTGCGGCGGGGGTTTCGATTCAATCGATCATGCAATTTGAAGCCCAGGGGGAGCGGGCCGAGATCGTGGTGATTACCCACGAGGTGTTGGAGGCCAATTTCCGCCAGGCCCTGCTTGCCATTGAGGCCCTGGCCGATGTGCAAGCGGTTGAGGCCTGCCTGCGCACGCTCTGAATAATCTTCAAATCCTGGCCAACTGGCACGGGGGGCCCGTAGAGGTCCAGAATTGGTGTACAAATCTGAAAGATTCCTTAAGCCTCAACCGCAGACTTACCGGTCCCAAGGCGCAGCAGCAAGTTCCGATCCCCGCTGCACTCCCCAACCCATTAAGCCCCCTTTTTTTCTGCATGAGTTCCATTTCCTGCCCCAGCCAGATCAAGTCGCTCCTCCAGGGCGCTTGCGTCACTGTTGATGCGGACGACCAGCTGTATCAAGTAATTGGCGTAGACGACAGCCACAACCGTTGCTGGTTGCGCCGCTGGCCCCTGACCCGCTCGGGTTCTGAGGTCTTTGAAATCTCCTTACAACGGGTTCAGCCCGAGCGTCCCCATCGCCCTTGAATAGGGGTTCTTCCCTGGAGTCCGCCCTGAAGCCGATAGCCCTGGGGCTGGCCTCCATGGTGGCGATCGCTGCCCAGCTGGCTGGCTGCCAAAGCCGCTGGAGCGATCCCAACCATCTGGTGGTGGCCAGCAAGAACCGGATTGACACCGTCGATCCTGCCGGCGCCTACACCTTTGGCGCCATGCAGCTACTCAGCGCCATCGGCGACCCCCTCTATTCGATTGAGGTCAACGGCCGCATCACCCCCCGTCTTGCTTCTGGCTTGCCGGTGGTCAGTGCTGACGGCCTCAAGGTGCGGGTACCACTTCGCCAGGGAGTGCTCTTCCACGACGGCACCCGCTTCGATGCTGCCGCCATGGTGTTCAGCCTGGAGCGCTTTCTGGCTATCGGCAAGCTCAACTACCTGCTGGGGGATCGGGTCAGCCGGGTGCGGGCCCTGGACCCGGGCACCGTCGAACTGACGCTAAAGCGGCCCTTTGGGGCCATCGCTGAATTGCTCAGTGCGGTCAACCTGACGCCCCTTTCCCCCAGCGCCTACCGCCAACACAGGGGCCGCCTACTCAACGATCGCTTCGTGGGAACGGGCCCCTACCGCCTCAGTTTTTTCAGCACCCAGCAGCAAAGACTGGAGCCCTTTAAGCGCTACTGGGGGCGCCAACCCGCCAATGGCGGCATCGACCTGGTGGCCCTGAGCAACTCGACCGCCCTCTACGGAGCCCTGCGCAGCGGCGAGGTAGATGTTTTGCTTTCCACCAGCCTGGAGATTGACCAACAGGCAGCCCTGCACCAAGCCGCCCAGCGGGGGCAGCTCAAGGAGGGGGAGGGTCCGGCCCTAGAGATTGGCTACCTCACCTTGCTGAGCGACCAACCACCCCTGGACAAACCCTTGCTGCGCAGGGCAGTAGCCCTGAGCCTGGATCGCTCCACCATCAGCCGGCGGGTGAGCCTGGGCCTGCGCTCTCCCCTGCGGAATCTGGTGCCCCCCAGCCTGGCCGGCAGTGATCCAGAAGCCTGGCCCAGCTACAACCCCCAGCAGGCAAGGCGCCTGTACCGGCAAGCCGGTTTTTGCCAGGGCAAGCGTCTGCAGCTGCCGCTCACCTTCCGTTCAAACGTGCCCAGCGACCGACTTTTCGCCCTTACCTGGCAGGCCCAACTGCAGCAGGATCTCAGCGATTGTGTGTCCCTTGAGGTCACGGGCATGGAGGCCACCACCGCCTACCGCCAACTGGGGGAGGGAGCTTTTCCGATGATCCTGCTGGATTGGATGGGGGATTTCCCAGATGCGGACAACTATCTAGTGCCCCTGCTGGGGTGCGAAAAGGCCCAGGGCAACCGTTGTCTAGAAGGAGCTAGCGCAGCCAGTGGCAGTTTCTGGAGCCAACCGGGGCTAAGCCAGGAACTGGAGCGGAGCGCGGGGCTGCGGGGAAGGGCGAGGGTGGATCTACTCAGGCGGATCCAAGGTCAAACCGCAGCGGCATCGCCCTATTTGCCGGTGTGGCTGGTGGCGCCCAGGGCCTGGGCCCTGCCGCGGGTAAGCCGGCCCCGCTTTGACGGTTCCGGCAGGCTGCTGCTCCAGGAGCTGGACGCGCAAGGGGGCAAAAGATGAGCCGCCGCAGTGCCCTCTTGCGCTATCTGGCCTCCCGCATCGCCCTGGCCCCGGTGATGATGTGGCTGATTGCCAGCCTGGTTTTCCTGCTGCTGCGCCTTGCGCCCGGCGATCCAATTGACGCCCTGCTGGGAACCCGGGCTCCAGAGGCGGCCAGGGCCGCCCTTAGGGCCCAGTTGGGGCTGGACCAACCCCTATGGCAGCAATACGGCCACTTCCTCGGCCAGCTGCTTCATGGGCAGCTGGGCCAATCGCTGACCAACCAGGAGCCGGTTTTGGCGGTGATCCGCGACAGCCTGCCCGCCAGCCTGGAACTGGGGGTGGTGGCCCTGCTGCTGGCGGCATTGGTGGGTTTGGCCGTGGGCTTTTCCGGAGTGGCCCGTCCGGAGGGCAAATTGGACCTGGCGGGGCGCCTCTATGGCATTGGCACCTATGCCCTGCCGCCCTTTTGGGCCGCCATGGTGATCCAGCTGGTCTTTGCCGTCTGGTTGGGCTGGCTGCCGGTGGGTGGCCGCTTCCCCCCGACCCTGCTCCCGCCAGAAGGCAGCGGCTTTTATCTGCTCGACAGCCTGCAACTGGGCCTGGTTTCCGGGCAATGGCAAAACCTGCTGGGAAGCCTGCGCCATTTGGTTTTGCCAGCTTGCACCCTGGGACTGCTGCTCAGTGGCGTTTTTGCCAATGCCCTCAGACTCAACCTGCGGCGGGCCCTGGATTCCGATTTCATCGAGGCGGCCCGCAGTCGCGGTCTAAGCGAAAGACGGGTGATCCTGCGCCACGCCCTGCCCAATGCCCTGCTGCCGGTTCTCACGATCACCGGCATCACCGTGGCCTCCCTGATTGGCGGGGCCCTGTTGATCGAGGTCACCTACTCCTGGCCTGGCATCGCCTTTCGACTCCAGGAGGCGATCGGCCAGCGCGACTACCCCCTGGTGCAGGGGATTGTGGTGGTGGTGGCAGCCCTGGTGGTGCTGGTGACCGTGGCTGTCGACCTGCTGGTGGCGATCCTCGACCCCCGGGTGCGGTTTTAGGGGCCCCCAATTTTTAGGGGACCCCAATTTTTTGGGAGCACTCAGAAGGGCCAGGATTGAAGCTTCCCCCGCCAGCGGCGGGCCATATTTTGATCGAGCACATAGGCACTAAGCCCGGCTTGAACGCGGCGCTGGGGGGAGAGCAAGAAGGGATATTCGAAACCCTGCAAAAACTCTGTGGTGACTCCCAACATCAAATCCTGAACCTTGAGGGGATCGCTGCCCACCCATTCGCTGCCCAGGCGAAACAATGCCTTTTCTGGCTTGGCAACGCGCACGACGGAAAAGTGGCTGCCCCCCTCCACCAACACCAGACGGCTACGGGGGTGGCGGGCATTGATGAACAGGCCTAGTTGCTCCTGCACCGGTGGGGTCACAAGGTCCATGCTGCCCCCGACCATCAACACGGGCACTGTCAAATTACCGATCCCGCCTGAAGGCCAAAGCAGGCTGCCAAAGCCGTTAAAGGCCACCACGGCCACCACGGGCGCCTCCCCGACCGCGGCAGGGGCAGCAGTAGCGGGGCCGGGTGCCGAATCGCCGGTGATCGGTGGCAATTGGCATTGGAGCAGGCGCGAGAGATTTGCCATGGGCAAATCACCCTTGGCAGAGCTACAGCGACTGCCCAGGCCTGCCTCAGGGACCAAACCACTTCCCATCAGGGCCGTCAGAGCGCCGAGGGAATGGCCCATCAGCACCACCCCCTGGCGGCCCGTGGGCTCTGGCCCCAGCGGCGGCAAAGAACCTTCCCCCTGGGCCCGCAGTACGGCCTGCACATCAGCCAGGCGCTGGGGGAGGGCCTCTGCCCCGGGCGGTGGGATATACCCCAAAAGGGCATCTTCAACGGCCCGGTCGTCACTGCCGGGGTGCTCCAAAAGAACCACCGGCCAGCCCCGCTCCGCCAGGGATTGGGCCAGCCAACTGAGTTGGTCGCCACTGCCGCCCAGGCCGGGCATCAGCAAAATCCAAGGTCCAGGCCTTGACTGCAGAGCAGGCCAAATCCTCAAGGGCAAGGGGGTGGAGCGATGCACCACCGCCAACTCCACCTGCAGGGGCTGAACCTGGCTGCCGGCCTTGATGCCATAGGGCAGTGACTGCCGACGGGGCAGGGGCAGCTGGCGCAGCCGCTGCAAGGCCAGGCTCTGTTGATCCAACTGGAAACGCCATTGGCCCGCCAAAGCCACCAGGCCATCGAGATTGATGGTCAACCTTTCCAGGGGAAAGTTTTTAAGCAGGTCAATCGCCGTGACCGGCCGGTTCTGCTGCAGCATTTGCCGCAGGGTGGCCAGGAAAACAGGAGAGGTGCTCTGGCCACTGTCAGAGGTGATCAGGTCGTCGAGGGCAGCGATCAGCTGCTCCCCCGTGCGGCTGTTCAGCAACTGGTAGCCAAAGCTCTGCTCCCTCAGCAAAGGGGCCTGCAAAATCTTGGCCAGGGCCTGGCGATCCTGCCGATCCAACAGACTCAACCAAGCCTTCAGATCGCCATCACTGCGGTCTGGATGGAGGCTCCAATCCTCCAACTCCTGAAGATTGACCGGCAGGGTCAGCCCATCGAGACGCACCTGGATCTGCTGGGTTGCCAATCCAGGGGAAGCCAACAGCAGACTGGCTACCAGAGCTCCAATGAAGTGAAGGCGGTTTGACATCTCCTCAGGCAAAGACCCCTGCCAGGTCTTGGTGGAGCCAGTTTCCCGCGGCGTTGAGGGAAGTGGCCTGGATTCGCTTGGTGGCCTCGATGGGGGCCGGTGGGGTGATTTATCTGACACCCATCGTCTTTCACCATGCCTCCTTCAGCGCCAGGGCCGTCACCGAAGGCATTGGCCTGGCTGCTTTGGCTGGCACCTTCGGCAGATTGCTCAGTGGCCTGATGCTCGATCGGGGTTGCAGTTGCGCCCTACCGGTGCTGCTGGCCGCCATTGCCGCGATCGCCGGAGACATCAGGCTCCTATCTGCCAGCTCCTTTCCGGCATACCTGGGGGGGCAGATTCTGCTGGGGATTGCGGCTGGCTTCTATTGGCCCGCCATTGAGTTGGCCGTGCCCCTTAGCTGCAGTAGCGGAGCACGGCCGATTCCCTCGGCCCGGGGCTATGCCCTGGTGCGCAGTGCGGATGCGGCCGGAATCGCCGCTGGCGCCCTACTGGGGGCCCTGCTGGCGGGCCAGGGGAGCCTTAGGGGTATCTACGCCATCGATATCTTTTGCGCCCTGGCCGTGGTCCTTCTTCTGCTGCTGCGGCCGCTGCCGGTGCCGCAAAAAGCCGAAAGCCACAATCGCCTCAGTGCGGCTCGCCAATGGCTGCCCCCCCTGCTGCCGGTGCTGGCAATCACCCTGCTGGCCACTGCCCTGCCTGCCCTAATGCAGAGCGCCCTGCCCCTGGATTTAGTGCGGGGCGGACTGGAGCGACCCGCCATGCAGGAAAGCCTGGGGGCCCTGTTGATTGGCCTGCAGCTGAGCATCTTGGTGTTGATCCAGTGGCCCCTAGGCCAGGCCCTGGCCAAGCGCCCAGTGGCCCAGGGACTGGGGCTAAGCCTGGTGGCCTTTGCCTGTGGCACTGCCCTCTTGGCCCTCTCGGCCCTAAGCCGTCAGGGCCTGGTTTTGGTGGTTGCAGCCCAGCTGCCCCTGGCGATCGGTGAAGCAGCCTTCCTGCCCATTGCCACAGAGGCGGTGATCGAGCTGACGCCCAGGGAGCACCAGGGATTGGCCATGGCCCTATTTTCCCAATGCTTTGCCATCAGCGCCCTGGCGGCTCCCTTGGTGGCGGGCTGGGCCCTGGAGGGATTCGGCAACGGGCTGGCCCTATGGAGCTGCACAGCCATCCTTTGCCTGGCGGGCCTCAGTCTGGTGCGCTGGTTGAAGCCGAAGCCCCTGGCTTCTTAGGAACCCAGGCCTCATGGGGCAGGGGCTCGGTGCCGTACTCCCAGTCGTCGTAGTCGGGATCGTTGCGGATCTGGCGATGGAGCTCCTTTTGGGCATCGAAGTCGTGGGTCGTGGCACCGTCATCCCCGATGGGGGCGGCTGGTTCGGGCGCAGAGGGTGCAGTCATGACTCAACGGCTAGTTGTCATCCATTTTGGGGCCTGTTCCGGCTCACACGTTGAACAGAAACTCCATCACGTCGCCCTCCTGCACCACATACTCCTTGCCCTCAGCCCGCAGCCAGCCCTTGGCCTTGGCTTCGACAAGCGAGCCCGCCTCCAAAAGTTGTTTGCAACCAATGGTTTGGGCCCGGATAAAGCCCCGCTCGAAATCGGTGTGAATCACCCCAGCCGCCTGGGGGGCAGTCATGCCGGCCTTGATCGTCCAGGCGCGGGTTTCCTTCTCGCCGGTGGTGAAGTAGGTGCGCAGGCCCAAAAGCTCATAGGTCGCCCTGATCAGGCTTTGTAGCCCCCCCTCGCTCACCCCTAAACCGGCCAAAAACTCGCCCCGTTCCTCCAGCGGCAGTTCAATTAGTTCCGCCTCCACCTGGGCGGAAATGCGCACGGTTTTGGCACCCTCCTGGGCCGCCAGCTGCCGCACCTCCTCCACAAAGGCGTTGCCCTCGGCGAGGTCGTCTTCGCTCACATTGGTGGCGTAGATGATCGGCTTGGCCGTGAGCAGGCCCAGGGGCTTGACCATGGCGGCCACTTCTTCGCTGATCGGCACATTGCGGGCAGCGCCCCCCGCCTCCAGCTCCGCCTGGATCAGGGCCAGGGCTTCGTCTTCCACCTGGGCCTCCTTGCTGGTGCGGGCCTGCTTTTTGAGCCGCTCGCGCCGCTTTTCTATTTGGGCCAGATCCGCCAGGCCCAGCTCCAGGTTGATTATTTCGGCATCACGGGCAGGTCCTACGGAACCAGA
The DNA here is from genome assembly GCF_024345815.1 of Cyanobium sp. HWJ4-Hawea. Classification (NCBI taxonomy): domain Bacteria; kingdom Bacillati; phylum Cyanobacteriota; class Cyanophyceae; order Synechococcales; family Prochlorococcaceae; genus Cyanobium; species Cyanobium sp. HWJ4-Hawea. Next base: position 24,097 of record NZ_JAGQBV010000025.1, read on the forward strand.
AACGTGAATCACGTCGTCGTTTTCAAAGCAGCGCACCACGTGGACGATGGCGTCCACCTCCCGGATGTTGGCCAAAAACTTGTTGCCCAGGCCCTCCCCCTGGCTGGCCCCCTTGACCAGGCCAGCGATATCCACAAACTCCACCCTGGTGGCAATTAGCTCCTTCGAGCCCGATAGGGCCGAGAGCCGGGCAAGCCGGCCATCGGGCACCGAAACCACCCCTGAGTTGGGCTCGATCGTGCAGAAGGGATAGTTGGCTGCCTCGGCCTGGGCATTGGAGACCAGGGCATTGAAGAGGGTGGATTTGCCCACGTTGGGCAGCCCCACAATTCCGGCTTTAAGCATGGCTGAAATCTACGGGGCGCCCCGCAAAGGTCCGAGCCCCCCTCACCAAGCACCCGCACCAAGCCCCAACCACCAGCCAGAATTAGGCCAACGCCTTTAAAGCCCCATCACTAGCTTCCCTATTCCCAATTGGTTGCGGCGGCGACGCATCTGGCTAGGTGCGGGCGCCGCTTTGGTGGTGCTGGCAGGGGTGGCAATTTCCCAGCAGCGCCAGGGTTCTATAGGCCGCCAACTGCCCAACTACACCGTGAGGGCTGAATCCGGCAGCCTGCCTGGAGTGGTGAGTGCCACCGGAGAACTGGACGCCGAAAAAAGGGTAAATGTGAGCCCCAAGCGCCAAGGAGTGATCGAAGCGCTCTACGTGGAGGAGGGTGATGCCGTAACCCAAGGGCAACCCCTGGCCCGCATGGACAGCGGCGACCTGGAAGACCGACTAAAAGAATTGGGTGCAAATCTGCGCTCAGCCCAGGCCCAGCTGGCCCGTAGTCGCAGCGAATTACAGCGCAATGGGGGGCTTTACCGCCAGCGGGCCATCAGTCGCAACGACTACGAGAAAGTGCGCAGCTCCTATCTGGTGGATCTGGAGGCCGTGGAGGCAGCCAAGCAACGGCTGGAAGCCCGTGGGGTGGAGCGCCAGGAATTGGTGGTACGGGCCCCCTTTGGCGGAGTGATCAGCCAACGCTTTGCCGATCCGGGCTCCTTCGTGACCCCTACCACCACAGCCTCGGCCACCGCAGGAGCCACCAGTTCATCGATCGTGGAATTGGCCCAGGGCCTGGAGGTGGTCGCCAAGGTGCCAGAGAGTGATATCGGCCGCATTCGCCTGGGCCAAAACGCCTCCGTGCGGGTGGACGCCTTCCCAGATAAGCGCTTTGCAGCCCAGGTCAAACGGATCACCCCCCGGGCCGTAAAACTGAACAACGTGACCTCCTTCGATGTGGTCCTGAACTTTTTGGAGCGCCCCACGGACCTGCGCATTGGCATGACAGCAGATGTGGGCTTTCAAACCGGCAGGATTCAGGCCAAAACCCTGATCCCAACCGTGGCAGTGGTTACGGAAGACGGCCGGCCCGGGGTACTGCTGGTGGGTCCAGATAACCAGCCCAAATTCCAGCCGGTGGAATTGGGCATCAGCAGCGGCAAAAGCACCCAAATCATCTCGGGCCTCAGCAGCGGAACCCAGGTGTTCATTGACCTGCCTCCCTGGGCCAAGAAAAGGAAGTAGGGGCTAGGGCCCAGGGCTAAGCCCCTAGACGCGGGCAGCTAAAAATTGGCGTGCTGCCTCCACGATCCGGCCACTGGCCTGGCCATCACCAAAGGGGTTATGGGCCCTGGCCATGACCCCATAGGCCTCGGGATCCTCCAGCAGGCGGCTGGCCTCAGCCACGATGTCGGCGCAGTCGGTACCAATCAATTTGGCCGTGCCCGCATCTACGGCCTCTGGCCGCTCGGTGGTGCGGCGCAGCACTAAAACGGGCTTACCTAGGGCCGGCGCCTCCTCCTGCAGGCCACCGGAATCGCTCAACACCAAGCTGCAACTGCGCATCGCCGCCACCAGTTGGTCGTAATCGAGGGGCTCGACCAAAAAGGCCCGGGGATGGTCGCCCAGCAGGGCCTGCAGGGGCTCCCGCACCGTGGGGTTGCGATGCAGCGGCAGCAACAGGGCCGTATCCGGGAAGCGATCTAGTAGTTCCCGGAAACCCCGGCCAATTTCCTGGAGCCGATCCCCCCAGTTTTCACGCCGGTGCACCGTGGCCAGGATCAGCCGCTGATGCTCCAAATCCAGGCCAGGCAAAGCAAAGGGCGGGGCCTTCTCAGCCATCAACAGCAGGGCGTCAATAACCGTGTTGCCCGTGGTGATGATCTCGCCCACCACCCCGGAGGCCCGCAGATTTGCGGCGGAAACACCCGTGGGCGCAAAGTGGAGCAGGGCCACCTGGGAGATCAGGCGGCGATTGGCCTCTTCCGGGAAGGGATCAAAGATGTTGTCGGTGCGGAGCCCGGCCTCCACATGGCCCACCGGAATCTGCTCGTAGAAGGCCGCCAGGGCCGATGCAAAAGCCGTGGTGGTGTCGCCTTGCACTAGCACCAGATCGGGGGGATGGGCCCCAAATTCCTCCTTGAGCCCAGTAAGGGCAGCGCAGGTTATGTGGGTGAGGGTCTGCTTAGGCGCCATCAGCGCCAAATCGTGGTCGGCCTGGAGGCCAAATAGCTCCATCACCTGGCTCACCATCTCGCGGTGCTGGCCGGTGAGCACCACCCGGGTGCGGAAATCCCCAGCCCGCTGGAAGGCCAAGATCACCGGCGCCAACTTGATGGCTTCTGGCCGGGTACCCAGCACGATCGTGACAAGGGGCTTGGTCACCAAGGCGTTGCAGTCAGGTGGATCCTACGAAGGTTGCTCAGTGGGAAGCCAGCCTGGCCAAAAGCAGCACAGACAGCCCTACTGAGAGGCCAATCATCGCCAGCCGGCCATTCCAGATCTCGGCCTGGGGTGTAATGCCTCGGCGCCAAGCATTCAGCTCAGTGGGTTCAACAGGCTCGCCTTTTGGATCGAGTTCGACCATCGCGCTACTCCGATGCCGGACCCGGCAAGCCTAAGGGCATTAAAAGCAAGCTTGGGGTTCGTAGAGACGGTGGGCCTGCTCCAGGGGCAACCGGGGTGCCACCCCCAGGTCGAAAGGGCTGGTTGCCCCGGCCCTAAAGCGTTCAGCCGCCGCCACCCCCACCATGGCGGCGTTATCGGTGCAGTAGGCCAGCGGAGCCACACGCCACTGGAGGCCATCTCGCCGGCACCTGAGCTCCAGCAGATCCCTCAAGCGCCGGTTGGCTGCCACCCCCCCCACCAGCACCAGGGTGCCCAGGCCCTGGTCGAGGGCACAGCGGCAACTGCGCTCCACCAGCACCTCGGCCACCACCCGTTCAAAGCTGGCCGCTAGGTCAGCTAGGGGCAGGTCAGCTAGCGGCAGGTCAGCGCCCCCACCATCCGCGCTGACCTCCAGGGCCCGCACCTGGCGCAGCATCGCCGTTTTGAGGCCACTGAAGCTGAAGTCGTAGGGATAAAAACCACCCTCTGGCCTGGAGACCCGACCCTTGGGCAGGGCAAAACGGTTCGCATCTCCCGCCCGGGCTGCCAGCTCAATCGCAGGCCCCCCGGGGTAGCCCAGGCCCAGCAGTCGGGCCACCTTGTCGAAGGCCTCACCGGCGGCATCGTCGTGGCTGCGGCCCAGGCGGCGGTAGCGCCCAGGGGCATCAACCCGCACCAGCTCGGTGTGGCCGCCACTGACCAACAGGACCAAATAGGGACCGGCCGGCAAGGGCTCGCCCAACTGAACAGAACAGAGGTGCCCCTCCAGGTGATGGACGCCCAAAAAGGGCTTGCCGTGCAAACGGGCCAGGGTGCGCCCGGTGACCGAGGCCACCAACAGGGCCCCCACCAAACCAGGGGCAGCAGTGGCCGCAATCGCATCGAGATCGGCCATGGCCACGCCGCTCTCGACGCAGACCTGGTCGATCAGGGCCGGCAGGGCTTCCACGTGCCTGCGCGAGGCAATTTCGGGCACCACTCCGCCCCAAAGGGCGTGCTCCTCCACCTGGGAGGCCACCGCACTGGCGAGCACCGTTTGATCGCTCACAATCGCTGCCGCCGACTCGTCACAACTTGTTTCGAGGGCGAGAACGGTGGCCATTAGCTAGGGAGAGGGCTCGTACTGTCCGAGGGTGACATCTTGCCCCGCGGCATTGCGTCTGATGCAACGTCTACTTTCCCGTTTGTTCTCAGCACCACTCTTTGCAGTGCTGCTGTCGCTCTTCCTGTTGGTTGGCTTTGCACCCGTTGCTAACGCTGACGTGGCCGGCCTGACCCCCTGCACCGAAAGCGCCCGCTTCCAACAGCGTGCTGCCGGGGCCAAAACCGACCAAGCCAAGGCCCGTTTCGCCATGTACAGCCAGGCTGTCTGCGGTGCCGATGGCCTGCCCCACTTGATTGTTGATGGCCGCTGGAGCCATGCCGGTGACTTCGTGATCCCCGGCATCGCCTTCCTCTACATCGCCGGCTGCATTGGCTGGGCTGGTCGCAACTACCTGATTGCGATCCGCGGCGACAAGGACGCAACCATGAAAGAAATCCAGATAGACGTTCCGCTGGCCTTCAAGAGCACCCTGGCAGCGGCTAGGTGGCCCCTAGCAGCACTGCAAGAGCTGAAAAGCGGCAAGTTGCTGGAGTCCGACGAAAACGTGACTATCTCGCCCCGCTGAATTAATTAGCACTTTTCTTACTTTCCCTCTCCTCCATAGCCCCGAGCCATGAAGAAATTTATTACCACAGCCCCGGTTTTTGCAGCGATCTGGTTTTCAATTACCGCCGGCATCCTGATCGAATTCAACCGTTTTTTCCCAGACCTTCTGTTCCACCCGATGTGAGTCGGACCAGTAGTGATTGCTATCGCGGCCCCCAGGGGCCGCTTTTTTATTGCGCAACCGATTTATTGCCCAGCTGGCAGGCCGATCATCTGCTCCAGGGCCACGAGGGCCTCGCCTAAATCGCCATTGACCAGCACCCCATCAAATTCGGCCTCCGCCTGCAATTCGACCCGGGCCCGCTCCAATCGCTTGGCAATGGCCTCCTCGCCATCGGTGCCACGGCCGCGGATCCGGCGCTCTAGTTCCCCAAAGGATGGGGGCTTAATCAGCACCTGAAAGCCAGCCGGGAAGCTCTGGCGCACCTGGCGAGCCCCCTCCAGCTCGATCTCAAGCAACACCGGCCGTCCCAGGGCCAGCATCTCCTCCACCGGCTGCCGGGGGGTGCCGTAGAGGTTGCCTGAAAATTCAGCCCATTCCAGAAAGCCCGCTGCGGCAACCTGCTGCTCGAAGTTTTCGCGGCTTAAAAAGAAGTAGTGCTCCCCCTCCACCTCCCTAGCCCGGGGGGCACGGGTGGTGGCTGAAACCGATAGCCAGATGTCCGGATGCCTGGCGAGCAGCTGGGCCACCAGGGTGCCCTTACCGACGCCGCTGGGGCCGGCGATCAGGGTGAGTCGACAGGACACGGCAGGCAAGGGCGCAGGATTGCAGAGTAGGGGCTTGATCTGATCGTCTACACCCCTGGCGCGCCTGCAACCCATGGACGTCACCAGCCTCAAGGCTGTGCTGGCTGAATGGCGCCCCACCCTGCTGCCAAGCCGCTTTGAGAAGGCCCAGCAGCCCAGCCGGGATTGCCTGCAAATAGGGCTGAGAACCCTCGAAGGGAGCCAATGGCTGGAAATCAGCTGGCAGGCCGATGCCGCCAGGATGCACATCATCACAGCTCCGCCCCGGGAAGGGGATGGCAGCACCCTGGCCCAGCAGCTTCAACACAGCCTGCGGGGCCTGGCCCTAACCAGCCTGGAGCAGCAGGGCTGGGAGCGGATCGTTGAGCTGGGCTTTTCAGAGCGGCCAGGGGAACCCATCGCCCGCTGGCTGGTGGTCGAGCTGATGGGACGCCACAGCAACCTCTTCCTGCTAGATGGGCAGCGCCAGGTGATTGCCTTGGCCAGGCAAGTAAAGACCCATCAATCGCGGCTGCGGCCGATCGGCACCGGGGATGCCTACCAAAGCCCCCCCGCCCTGATGGGTGAGCCCCCCAACCACCACGAGGGCCAAGAAAGCTGGCAGCGGCGACTCAGCCTCCTGCCCCTGCCCCTGGGCAAGGCCCTCGGCAACGCCTACCAGGGGATTAGTCCGGCCCTGATGCGCCAATTGGTCGGAGCAGAACTGCGGGAAAGGCCCGTTGGCGATCTGAAGGTGGAGCAATGGCTCCAACTCTGGCGCCAATGGCAACACTGGCTGACCTGCCTCTCCACAGGCAACTTTGTCTGGCAATGCGACGGCGACAGCTACCGCTGCTGGCCGCCTCTGGAGAAGCCCTGGGAGCAAGGCGCCACCAGCATCAACAGCGGCCTTGGTGCCTACTACGCAGCCCACCTGGAGCAACTAAAAGTGCTCCAAGCTCGCCAACAGCTGCAGCTGCGCCTTGAGCAGGCCGCCCAAAGGGAACGGCAACTGGCCGCCCAGCAGCAGGCCCTCCTGGCGGCGGTGCCGCAAAGCGATGGCCTGCAAGGCCAGGCAGACGCCCTGCTGAGCCAGCTAAGTCCAAGTCGCGCCTGCATCGCCTCAGCCCAAAAGCTCTACAACAGGGCCAGAAAGTTGCGCCGCTCGGTGGCCGCCATAACGCCGCGGCTAGAGCTGCATCACCAGCGCCTGGAATGGCTAGAGGCCAGCCTCACCTTTCTCGAAAATGCTTCCACCAGCCTCGAGCTGGCGGCCCTGGGGGCGGAATTGGAGGGCCCACTGGCGGGCAAGGGCAGCAGCTCCAGCCGGCGCCGCAGACCCAGCCCCAGCGGCCAGCCCGTGCCCCTGCTGCTCAGAAGCCCCAGCGGCATACCTGTGCAGGTGGGCCGCAACCACCGCCAAAACGAATGGATTGCCCTCAAGCAGGCCCGCCGCGGTGATCTCTGGTTCCATGCCCAGGAGTTGCCGGGCAGCCATGTGGTTCTCAAGGCATCGGAGGGCCTGGCCGGAGAAGCCGATCTGCAGGCAGCCGCCGACCTGGCCGCCCACTTCAGCCGCGGCCGCGGCAGCAGCCAGGTGCCCGTGGTGATGGTGCCCACCAGCGATCTCCAGCGCATTCCGGGAGCCGCCGAAGGCACGGTGAGGCACCGCCAGGGGGAAGTGCTCTGGGGGGAACCGGATAGGGCCCTTAGCCTCTTGGCAGCAGGACAACCATGAGCCCCACCCCGCTGCCGCCGCCAGCACCAATCCGAATCAACACTGCCGAGGTCAGCCATGACCCGCAGGGTCAGGACTTCCCTGGCGAAGTGGAAATGACCCTGGTGGATCACCTCGAGGAGCTGCGCAACCGGGTGCTGCGCAGCCTGTTGGCGGTGGTAATTGGTGCCGCCGGCTGCCTGGTTTTTGTGAAACCCCTGGTCAAGCTCCTGGAGATGCCGGCGCCTGGCATTCGCTTTCTCCAGCTGGCCCCAGGCGAATTTCTGTTTGTGTCGATCAAGGTGGCTGGCTACGCGGGGCTGACGATTGCCCTGCCCTACGTGCTCTACGAAGTGCTGGCCTTTGTCCTGCCGGGGCTGACCAGTC
>NZ_JAGQBV010000026.1:0-30173 GCF_024345815.1 Cyanobium sp. HWJ4-Hawea
GGCCGCGGCCACAAACGGAGCATCCAGGCTGCAGAGGGTCGCGCCACGGCCGCTGGCGATGGCAAGGTGCAGGGCATCGGCCGCTCGCAGGGTCGTGCTCCAGCCGCGCAGGCAGGCGTTGGCATTGAGGAAGTCCTGGGGCTCCAGTTCCAGCAGCAGCAGGCCCGGCGCCAGGCTGCGCTCAAAACCTTGAAGTACCGCCTCGGCCTGTGCCTGGCTCAGGGCCTTGGTGCGCACCTTCAGGCCGAGGGCGGAATGCAGCTCGGTGACACTCCAGTAGCTGATCGCCAGCGGTGCACTGGCCTCAGCCAGAAACGCCGCAGCCGTGGCGGAGTGCGCTTCCGGCGTCAGCACCGCCAGCAGCACACAGGTGTCTATGTAGAGCATCAGGCGCCTGGCTCATCCCGCAACGCCCGGATGGTCTCCACGCCGTTGGTCGGTTGCTGGGGCAACGAATTGCGGAGGCTTGCGAGCTGGGGAAGTAAATCATGCACGCTGCAGCGCGGCACCAGCTCGGCGATGGCCTTGCCCCGCCGGGTGATCACCACCGCTTGCCCGGCCTCCACCGCATCCAGAAGGCTGGAGAGCTGGGTCTTGGCTTCCGCCACCGTCACCTGCACCATGGCCGTTGACCATATAGATGACCAACTCTAGGGCGGGCCCATGGCCCGGTAACAGGAGGCATCGGCTTTGAGCCGAAAACCCTCATTAAAGGAAAGAGCGGGCGGCGGGAATCGAACCCGCATCATCAGCTTGGAAGGCTGAGGTTTTACCACTAAACTACGCCCGCAGCAGTACAATTGCACTAGCTTTGCTAGCGCTTGGTCGTGGCTAGAGCCGGCCCAAGCCCCACCATTATGGCCTTCGGCCCACCAACAAAGCCTGCCCTGATGAGCCCCCAAGCCAGCAGCGATGCCATAAATCTGCAGGGGAGGCAACGGCAGCGACTGCTATGGGCCTACGGCCTGGGGGATGCCGGCACGGGCATGTCGGCCTCCTTGATTGGCTTTTACCTATTTATTTTTTACACCTCAGCAGCCGGCTTACCCGCCTGGATGGCGGGCCTGGTGCTGATGGTTGGCCGACTCTGGGACGGCGTCAACGATCCCATCGTGGGCTGGTTGAGCGACAAAACCAAAACCAAACTGGGCCCCAGGCTGCCCTGGATCCTCGGTAGTGCCCTGCCCCTAGGGGCCGCCATGGCGGCGATGTGGTGGCTGCCCCCCGGGCCCATCGGGGTGAAATTTGCCGTGTTTGTGGTGATTGGCATCGTGGCCAACAGCCTTTACACCTGCGTAAACCTTCCCTATTCAGCCCTGGCCGCCGAACTGACCACAGATGTTTCGCTGCGAACCCGGCTGAACACAACCCGATTCACCGGCTCAATCCTGGCCAGCCTGGTGGGGATTGTGATTGGCGCCCTGCTGCTGCAGGACCACCAAAACCCAGCCAGCTACTGGAAGATGGGGATCCTCACTGGCGCGGTGGTGTCCACATCAACGCTGCTCTGCGGCTGGGGCCTGCTGCCTACCGCCCGCGCCTGCCAACAGCCCAACAGCCAGAGCGGTGCCACCCGCAAGCTGCTTAAGCGGGTCGGCAGCAACGGCCGCTTCCTGCGGGTTTTGGGGCTTTATCTACTGCTGTGGTGCGCTCTGCAGATCATGCAAACCGCAGCCCTGATCTACTTGCCGGTGGTGATGCACCTGCCCGAGAGCTGGAGCAACTGGATCCTGTTGCCCTTCCTATTGAGCACCCTGGGCGGGTTGTGGGTCTGGAACGGAGTTGCCTATCGCCAGGGCCGGATCCTCGCCCTGCGCTGGGGCACGGGCATTTGGATAGGTGCCTGCATCCTGGCGATGCTGATTCCACCGCTCGATGGCAGCATCTCGCCCATCGGCTCCAGCTCCAACTGCCTGCACCTGGCCCTGTTGGTGCTGACGATCGTGCTCGCCGGGATTGGCGCCTCCACCGCCTACCTGATCCCCTGGGCCCTGCTGCCTGACGCCATCGATGCGGACCCGGAAAAACCGGCGGGCCAATACACCGCCTGGATGGTGTTAACCCAAAAGATCTGCATCAGCCTGGCCCTGTTTTTCTTCGGCAACCTGATGAGCTTCAGCGGCTATGTGGCCGCCCAGGAAAGCCTGCAACCGGCGAGTGCCCTGCTGGCAATTCGCTTGTGCATGGGCCTGATCCCGGCCATCCTGGTGGTACTGGGCTTGGTGGTGATGCGTCGCTGGCCTACAAGGGACAAAGCCCTGCTCCCCCAATCGACCTGAGCGACCTCCCGCGATGACCATTGCCCCTCGGCAAAAATCACTGAAGTTGAGAGCGCCCCGCTGGCTGAAGCGCCTGGGGGCCAGCTGCTTGATCGGCGGCCAGGCGGTAAGTGCCATCGCCAGGGGCCAGATCGGCTTCAACGACCTGATGCAGGAATTACTCGAGGCAGGGCCTGGCAGCTTTTTGATCGTGCTGATTACGGCCCTGGCCGCTGGCACGGTGTTCAACATCCAGGTGGCCGCTGAGCTCACCAAACAGGGGGCCGGAGCAACGGTGGGTGGTCTTTTAGCCCTGGGCCTTTCCCGAGAAATCGCTCCCCTGCTGATGGCCACCCTGCTCACGGGCAAGGTGGCCACGGCCTATGCGGCCCAGCTTGGCACCATGAAGGTGACCGAGCAAATCGACGCGATCACCATGCTGCGCACCGATCCCGTGCAGTACCTGGTGGTGCCCCGGGTGCTGGCCATGGTGGTGATGGCACCGGTGCAATGTCTGCTGTTTTTCTGGGTGGGGATTTGGTCGGGCCAGGTCAGCAGCACCCTCATCTACAACATCCCTCCCACGGTGTTTTGGAATTCGGTGCGTACCTGGATGGAACCCTCCGACCTCCCGGCGATGCTGACAAAGGCCCTGGTGTTTGGCCTGATAATCGCTGTGATCTCCTGCGGCTGGGGGCTAACCACCAAAGGCGGGCCCAAGGAAGTAGGCACCACCACCACCGGCGCCGTTGTGATGATCCTGGTGATAGTGGCAATCGTGGATGCCCTACTCACCAAAGTGATGTTCGGCTAATGGAAGAAATTTCACCCAGCAATCGCCCCGAGGGTGGCCTCTTTCCCGGCTCCAGCGGCAGCCTGCTCCAACCCAGCTACGCAGTGGCCATTGGGGTCATGGTTCTAGGCCTGGCTTCTCTAGGCCTGCTTCCCCTCTGGGGTGGGGCTCTGTGGCTGGCCCTAGTGGTGACGGTATTTGGGCTATTTCTGCTGCTGCAGACCAGCCTGCTGCGGCTGGAATTTGGTGGCGATGCCCTGTTGGTGTGGCGGCAACAGAGCCTGCTGCGCCGCTTCTCCTACGGGGAGTGGCTGGGCTGGAAACTGTTCTGGCCGGGCCTGCCGGTGCTGTTCTATTTCCGTGAACAGGGCAGCATCCATTTCTTGCCGGTGCTGTTTGATGCCACCAGCCTGCGCGAACAACTGGTCCAGCACCTGGACGAACGCCTTGGCCAACTGACAAAACCGGAGCCCACCCCTAACCCCAGCGATGTCTGACGATCCCAGCCCAGAAACCAGCTGGAGCGACCTAGCCCTCACCGAACTGCGCCAGCGACGCGAAGAGCTCCAGGCGGAAATTGTCCAGCTCGAGGGGCGCCTCAGCCAGATCCAGGCCGAAATTGAGAGCAGCTTTGCCGGCCAGTCGGATGCGGTGGCAAGGCGCATCAAGGGCTTCCAGGACTACCTAGTTGGGGCACTGCAGGAATTGGCCGTAGCTGCCGAACAGGTGGAGCTGATCCCCCAGCAGGTGCTGGTAAAACCCTCGCCCCTCGACGCAATCGCCGCCAAGCCGGAGGATTCTTCAACCCAGCCGCCCCTTACCGTCGCCGGCCAGTTCCAACCAGATGGGGCCCTGATTCGCGAGCGCCTGGCCTCCTTTGGCAACCAACCCGACTTCTACGCCGACCCCTGGAAACTGCGACGCAGCCTGGAGAGCAGCGGCGCCGGCTACCTAGAGGACTGGTTTTTAGGCCAGGGCGGCAGGGGCGCCCAACCGAGCAGTGGCAGCCGCAGCCGCAATGCCCTGGTGGCAGCTGCGGCAATTGCGATCCTTGGGGAGCTCTATGGCGATCGCTTCCAAACCCTGGTGTTAGCGAGCCAGCCCGAGCGCTTGGGGGAATGGCGGCGGGGGCTTCAAGATTGCCTGGGCCTGGCCCGAGAAGACTTCGGCCCCAGCAGCGGCATCGTGCTGTTTGAGCGCCCCGATGCCCTGATTGAGCGGGCCGATCGCCTGGAAGAACGGGGTGAATTGCCCTTCATTGTGGTGGATGCAACCGAGCAGGTAATCGACATTCCGATCCTGCAATTTCCGCTCTGGCTGGCCTTTGCGGCCGGTCCAGAAGAGCTCAGAACGGAAGAAGAGTTCTACTAACCCCCCTGCTGGCCCCCATGTTTTCCGCCACTCCCCTGTTACTGCTACTTGCTGGCTACATGCTGGGCTCCCTGCCGAGTGGCTACCTGGCCGGCCGCTGGCTGGCCGGAATTGATATTCGCCGGGAAGGCTCCGGTTCCACCGGCGCCACCAATGTGTTGCGGGTGGTGGGCAAGGGCCCGGCCCTAGTGGTGTTTCTGGTGGATGTGCTCAAGGGCACCGGCGCGGTGCTGCTGGCCAAAGCCGTGCTGGAGCCCCAGGCCCTGGCCCTGGGAGCCGCCCCCTCCTGGCAAATCGACAGCTGGGTGGTGCTGGCCGGTCTGGCGGCCCTGGCTGGCCACATCTGGCCGGTGTGGCTGGGGTTTCGTGGTGGCAAGGCGGTAGCCACCGGCCTGGGCATGTTGTTGGGGGTCTCCTGGCCCGTGGGCCTGGCCTGTTTTGGCATCTTTTTGAGCGTGCTGAGCTTCAGCCGAATTGTTTCGCTCTCAAGCGTGGTGGCCGCCCTCAGCCTGCCCCTCCTAATGCTGGGATCCTTTGGGGCAGGCGGCATCCGGCCCGCCTACCTGTGTTTAGCCCTGCTCACCACGGTGCTGGTGGTTTGGCGGCACCGCAGCAACATCGAGCGCCTGCTGGCTGGCACCGAACCAAAGCTGGGCAAGGGGAAGGCCTAGGCCTGCGTCTAGCTGGGCTAGGCCAATTCCCGGCTGCGTTGGGCGGCGGCCAGCACGGCCTCAATCAGGGCAGAGCGCAGTCCCGCCTTCTCCAGGGCCCTGAGCCCGGCGATGGTGGTGCCCCCAGGGCTGCTGACCATGTCCTTGAGCTGGCCGGGGTGCAAATCCTGCTGGGCCAATAGGGCGGCCGTGCCGGCCAAGGTGCGGTGGGCCAAGCGGTGGGCCAGGACCCGGGGCAGGCCTGCGGCCACAGCCCCATCCGCCATGGCCTCGGCAACTAGGGCCACAAAGGCTGGCCCCGATGAGGTGAGCGCCAAAAAGGCATCCAATTGGGCCTCGGGCAGGTGGTGAACCTCACCCACCAGGGCAAACAACTCGCCAACCCAGGCCCGCTGTTCGCTGGTTACAGAATCGGCAAAGGCCAAGCCCGTCAGACCGCTGCGCACCATCGCCGGCGTATTGGGCACGGCCCGCACACACTGCCAAGTGGGGAAAAGCGCCTGGAGCCGCCCAAGCTTTACGCCGGCCAACACCGAAATAAGCAGGCCGCCAGCTGTTTCGGCCTCCCCAGCAGCCTCTGCCGTGCTGGTAGCAAGGGCCGCAGCCTCTGCCGCCTGCTCAAGCTGCTGGGGTTTAACCGCCAGGATCACCACCGGGGCACGCCAGGCCTGGGCAGGATCGGTGCCCACCTCCAGGCCAAGCTCCAGGCAGTGCTCGAGGCTGAGGCGTTTTGCGGAAGCATCGCTTGCCACCACAGCCCTCACCCCCGCACGCTCAACAATTCCCGCCTCAAGCAGCGGCAACAGCAAGGCCCGGGCCATCCGGCCCAGGCCCACCACACCTAAGGAAGGAGCAGACAATCCCTAGATGGCGGTGTCTTGACGACCCCAGGCCGGGCTAGGGGCAGCCTCGGCGGGCTCGTTGATCTCCCGACTCACGATCGTGGGAGAGGAGGCCTCATCGCTGGATGCGGTGGTGACGGTGACGCAGCTAGGTGCGAACAGGAAAATACTTTCGCCAACCCGCTCCTGGTGGCCATCGATCGCAAAGGTGCCGCCGGCCACGAAGTCCACGGCCCGCTGGGCCTGGTCCGGCTCCATCATCGTCAGGTTGAGAATCACCGTTTTGCGATCGCGCAGGGCCTGGATGGCCTTCGGCATTTCATCAAAACTGCGGGGCTCCATCAGGGACACCTCAGCGGTGGCATTTGATAGGCCCGGCATGCCGATCACATTGGTGCCCAAGAAAGGATCGGTGGCGCCGAAATCAGGGGTCAAAGCCAGGGAATTAGAGCGGGGCGTGGGGGTGGGTTCATCGAACTCTCCGCCGTCGTAATCGAGCTCATCATCGTAGTCGCCATCGAGGTAGTCATCCCCAGAGACAACGGCACGCAGACGAGAAAACAACGACACAGAGCCAACCTCAAGGATGCTTTCCACCTGAATAGCGCCTTGAACCAATGACGGCAAGGGTTCCAGCTGGAAATTTCTTGCTTTTAAGCAGAAATATTGTTGCGGGAACCAAATAGGCCACTGCCAATTCGCAGCCAGGTGCTGCCAGCTGCCGCGGCCTCAGGCCAATCTCCACTCATGCCCATCGAGAGTTCTGGCAACCCAAACCTTGTGCCAAAAGCGGCACATCGATCGAAGAGCACTTTTCGTTCGGCCAGGGTTAGCCCGAAGGGAAGGATCGTCATTAAGCCCACCGCCTGCAGGGGTGCGAGCAGTTGCAACTGGGGCCAATCCCGCAAAAAATGATCGGGCTCCCAGCCAGTTTTATCGGGATCGGCCTGGAATTTGAGCTGAAAAAATACCCTGGGGCTAAGGCCCTCCTCCGCTGCAATGCGGGCCAGCCGCTGGGCCAACTCCAGGCTGTCAACCGAGTGAATTGTGCCGAAATGGCGCAGCACCTGGCGGGCTTTGTTGGCCTGCAGGCGACCAATGAAATGCCAATCCAAGGGCGGCAGATCCGCCAGTTCCGCCTGCTTGGCGATGGCTTCCTGGACCCGGCTCTCGCCAAAGCTGCGCTGGCCCAGGGAGGCCAGCTGCCTGACCAGCTCGGCGGGATGGCCCTTACTCACCGCCAGCAAATGGCTGCCGGCCGGCAGGGCCTGGCCAAGGGCAGCAAAGCGCTCCGCCAGGGTGCTCGTCATTTAGATAAAGGTCTGGTCAAACAATTTGCGCCAAAAGGCCATTACCTCCGTGCTTTCCCTCCGGACACGGCCCAGATTTTGTTCGGCTAATTGGCGAGCATCCATCAATGGCACCACCTCGAAACTGGCCCCCTTGGGCTGGAGGGTGACCACAAAGAAGATGCGCTGGGCATAGAGGGTGGCGTAGAGCTCTCTGCCCTCCAGCAGCGGCGCCACCTGGTAGAGCATCCCAAAGGTGGGATGGTTGAGGTATCTCTCTTTACTCACTCTTTCGGCAGGCTTGGTTTTACGGGCTCACAGGGCCGGGGTCGCACCATTAAAAACCACCGACTTTGCAGCGCAGCAGCAGCAAACCGGCCAGGCCCGCCCCGGCCCAGCGATTCAGCCAAGGGTGGGCAGGGGCCATTTGATGCAACTGGTCAGGGGGCGCCCAGCGTCCACCCCTGGCGAGCAGGGCCTCTGCCCCCTGTTCAGCCCGCAGCAGCAGGTTGGCCAGCAAACGTTCGCCCAGGGCCAATAGCAAACCCAGGCCTGCTCGCCAGCCCAAACGCTTGAAATTGACCGCCCGGGTAGCCAGGGATCGCAACAGGTTTTGCAGTTCTTCCTGCACCAGCGGCAAAAAGCGCAGGGCCAATAGCAAGGTGAAACCGAGGCGCTCCACCGGCCAACCCCAGCGCCCCAGGGGCGCCAGCAGCCAGCTGATCGACCACACCAACTCCTCGGCTGGGGTGCTGATTAGCAGCAGGTTGGCGCTGTGCACCAGGGTGAACAGCAGGGTGGCGCCATTGAGACCGAGCTTGGCCGAGCGGCGGTTGATTGAAACGGGGCCGAGGCGGAGGATTTCCCAACGCTCGCCAGCCCGCTCGGGGGCTGGGCTAAGGGGTGATCCCGGCGCCAAGCGCAGCTCCTGGGGCGGACGCTGCAGGGGGGCAGCGGCGATGGCACCCTCCGGCAGCACCGACGCCAGCAAACCCACCAGCACCGCCAGAGCCACCAGGGCGGGCAAACTGCGGCGCCACAGCCGCCAGGGCAAACCGCTGACGGCGGTGATCAACAGCAACACCCCAACAAGGGAAATGCGCCAGATCGGCCCCGCCAGAATTGGGGTAATCAGGAAGGCCAGGGTCCAACCGAGCTTGAGCCGGGGATCCATGCTCCGCAGCCAACTACTGCGCCGACCTGGCTGCTCCTCGGCCACAAATTGGCCGATCGGCAGCTGCCGCAACCAATCCATCAGCGCCGGGCTTGTTGCCGGGCCAGTTCCTTCTCGGCATCACGCTGCTGCTTGCCGCGCCAGAACAGTTTGATAGGCGTGCCTTCAAAACCCAAACCCTCGCGAATCTGACGCTCCACATAGCGGCGATAGGTGTCGCCAAACAACTTCGGATCATTGACAAACAGGGTGAAGCTGGGGGGGCGCACCGCCACCTGGGTGCCGTAATACAAACGGCCCTGGCGACCGCCGCGGCTGGTGGGGGGAGAACGCCAACTGAGGGCCTCGGTGAGCACCTCATTCACCACCGAAGTGGTGACCCGGCGGCGGTGCTGCTCCACCGCCAACAGGGCGAGGGGGAAAATCGCCTGCACCCGCTGGCCAATGAGGGCCGAGGTAAACAACATCGGCGCCCAATCCAGGAAATAGAGCTTGGCGCGCAGCTCCTTTTCCATCGCCGGCATGGTGTGGCTGTCCTTTTCGATGGCATCCCACTTATTGACCACCACCACGCAGGCGCGGCCGTCCTCTTCAATGCGGCCCGCGAGGCGTTGGTCCTGCTCGGTAACGCCATCGATGGCATCGATCACGAGCACGCAGACATCACTGCGCTCAATCGCCTTAAAGCTGCGGTTGATGCCGAAAAATTCCGGGCCGTAGTTGACCGAACGGCGCCTACGAATACCGGCTGTGTCGAGCAGTTTCCAGGTCTTGCCCTCCCGTTCGATCGTGGTATCGATCGTGTCGCGGGTGGTGCCGCGGATCGGGCTCACGATCGCCCGGTTTTCACCGGACACCGCATTCAGCAGGCTGGATTTACCCACATTTGGGCGGCCAATGATCGCCAGCTGGATCGGCGCCTCTGTCTCCACCTCCTCGGTGGGAGGCAGATAGCTGATCACCTTGTCGAGCAGGTCGCCGGTGCCGGCACCGTGGATCGCCGAGATCGGAAAGGGTTCCCCCAGCCCCAGGCCCCAAAACTCCGCCGCCATGGCCAGGCCGGTCTCCGGCGATTCGCATTTATTGACACCCAACAGGGTGGGCACCCCCTGGCCCCGCAGCCATTCGGCAATCGCCTCATCGGCGGCTGTGAGGCCCTGCTGGCCATCCACAACCACCAGGGCAACGGAGGCTTCCGCCAGGGCCAGATTGGTCTGTTCGCGGATCTCGGGCAGGAATTCACTGTCGTCGTCGAAGACCAAGCCGCCCGTGTCGACCACCATGAAGGTGCGATCGCCCCAGTAACCCTCCTGGTAGGTGCGATCACGGGTCACGCCCGGCTGGTCGTGCACGATCGCCTCCCGGCTCCGGCACAGCCGGTTGACCAAGGTCGATTTGCCCACGTTGGGGCGGCCAATGATGGCGACAACAGGAAGCGCCAAAACGCCTTATCCCTTACAACTATTTCCTTACTTGACCCTACAGAGTGGTTGCCCCCTAGGCCACGGGCCAATCCCCCGGGTGCCCGGCCACGGGATTGGCCGGCGGCTCCAGCAGCTCCGGCAGGAGCCCGGTTGCGGGCAGGGGCTCATTGCGCTCTGCCAGATAGGCCAACAGCCAATTGACCGCCGTAGCCCGGCGGGTGCGGCGCGGGTAGAGCTCGCCAATCGTGTAGCCCGCAAAACCCAGCTGCTGCTTCAGCAGTTGCTTGTGCTGCTTCGGGATCGAGCGGGTGAGCGCCACCGAGGCGGGCCGCTGGGCGATGAACTGGGGTTCAAGGGGGAAGGGCTCCCGCCATAGGGCATCCGTAGCCGGGCCCGCGCTCCAGGTTCCGGAGCCATCGGGCGCGTATCCCAGGCGCGGCCAGATCAGCTCACACACGAAGCGATCGCTGGTGCGGTCGGCCAATACGGCCTCCAGCAGGGCCCGGCTCAGGGGGTAGGCAGCAGGCACAGGGCGTCACAATCGAATCACCATGATCACCGCTCCTCCCCACACCCTGGCGCCCATCGAGCTGCCCGGCAACGGCACACCCCGGAGCCTGCGCTGTCGGGTGCTGCAGTCGCCGCTGGCGGGGGTGAGTGATCGGATTTTTCGGGGCCTGGTGCGGCGCTGGGCCCCCGATGCCCTGCTGTTCACCGAGATGGTGAATGCCACCAGCCTGGAGCTGGGCCACGGCCGCCAAAAGGTGGAGGAGCTCGCAAGCGAAGCTGGCCCGATCGGGGTGCAGTTGTTTGATTACCGCCCCCAGGCGATGGCCGAAGCCGCCCGCCGGGCCGAGGCCGCCGGCGCCTTCCTGATCGACATCAACATGGGTTGCCCGGTGAAGAAGATCGCCAAAAAAGGGGGCGGCAGTGGCCTGATTCGGGATCCCGATTTGGCCACCCGCATCGTCGCCGTGGTGGGCGCGGCCGTGGGCATTCCGGTGACCGTCAAAACACGCCTGGGCTGGTGCGGCAGCGACCTCGACCCCGTCAGCTGGTGCCGCCAGCTCGAAGACGCCGGCGCCCAGCTACTCACCCTGCACGGCCGCACCCGGGAGCAGGCCTTCAAGGGGCAGGCCGATTGGGAGGCGATTGCCCGGGTCAAGGCAGCCCTGGCCATTCCCGTAATCGCCAATGGCGACATCAACTGCCCCGCCGCTGCCAGCCGCTGCCTGGAGATCACCGGCGCCGATGGGGTGATGGTGGGCCGGGGCACCATGGGCGCCCCCTGGCTGGTGGGCCAGATCGATGCGGCCCTGGGCGGCAGGCCCGTGCCGCCCGCCCCCAGCCCGGCCGAGCGTCTGGCCTTGGCGGCCGAACAACTGGGGGCCCTGGTGGCAGCCAAGGGCGACCACGGCCTACTGATCGCCCGCAAACACATGGCCTGGACCTGCCAGGGCTTTAGCGGCGCCCCCCAGCTGCGCCAGGAGCTGATGCGGGCAGCCACCCCGGCAGCGGCCCTAGCGTTGCTGGATCAAGCCAGGGCCCAGCTGGGATTTATGTGACCCCCTTTGCCACGCCCTGGCTTCCCTGGCTGGCCCTGCTGTGGCCCCTGTGGCTGAGCCGACGGCCGGAGGCAAGTTGCCCCCTATGGATGCGCCGCAGCCTGCTGCTGCTGCTCGCCCTGCTGACCCTGCGCTACCTGCACTGGCGCGTAAGCGCGAGCCTCAACCTCAGCACCCCCCTGGCGGCAGGCCTAAGCGTGCTGCTGCTGCTGGCGGAAGGATGGTTGCTGCTCAGCGGCCTGCTGCCGTTGGTGCTGGCCTGGCGCCGCTTCAGCGATGGTCGCCCCGAGGCAAATGCGGCCCAAGCCCGCTGGCTGGCCGGCGGCTGGCGCCCCGCCGTAGACGTCCTGATACCCACCTGCGGTGAACCGCTACCGGTGCTGGAGCGCTGCCTGCAGGCCTGTAGCCAGTTGAGCTATCCCCATCGGTGCCTTTGGCTGCTCGACGACGCCGGCCGCCCCGAGCTGATCGCCCTGGCATCGCGCTACGGCTGCCACTATCACCACCGCCCCCAGCGGCTCCATGCCAAAGCCGGCAACCTCAACGCCGGCCTTGCCCTGTGCGACGCCGAATTGGTGGCGGTATTTGACGCGGACTTCGTGCCGCAGCGGCAGTTTCTTGAGCGCACGATCGGCCTGCTGCTCGATCCCCAGGTGGCCCTGGTGCAGACACCCCAGCACTTCCTCAACGCCGACCCAATAATGCGCAACCTGGCCATGGAGGCCTGGCTGCTGCCGGATGAGGAGAGCTTCTACCGCTGGATCGAACCGGTGCGCAGCGCCTGGGATGCGGTGGTGTGTGCCGGCACCAGCTTCCTGGTGCGCCGCTCAGCCCTTGATCAAATCGGCGGCTTTGTGGAGCAGGCCATCTCCGAAGACCTGGTGACCGGCATGGTGTTGGCCTCGAAGGGCTGGCGGCTGCGCTATCTGGGCGAAAAGCTCAGCGCCGGCTTGGCCGCTGAAACCATGCTTGATTTCGTCAGGCAGCGGCAGCGCTGGGCTTCCGGCACCCTGCAGGCGTTGCGGCTGCCCCAGGGCCCCCTGCGGCTGCGGGGTCTGCGGCTCAGCCAGCGACTGGCCTACATCGAAGGGGCCCTGCACTGGTTCAACACGGTGCCGCGCCTGTTGCTGCTGCTGATGCCCCTCTGCATCGGCCTGCTGGATGTGTCGCCCGTGCGTTACACGGGCACGGCGCTGGTGGAACTGCTGCTGCCGCTCTGGATCGCCCTGCTCCTCAGCGTGGGCTGGCTCAACCGGGGCAGCCGCCATGCCCTACTGGCCGATCTGCCCGGCTGGGCCCTGGCGGTGCCCCTGGCCGCCACGGTGCTAGCCAGCCTCTGGGGGAAGGTGCAACCCTTCCGGATAACCCCCAAGCACCGCGTCGAGGGCCGCGGCGGCATCGCTCCGGTTTTGGCGGTGCCCCTTTTGGTGCTGCTTGCCCTCAACACCCTCAACCTGGCCTCGATCCTGCGCCACCTGGTTTCTGGATTAGGCAGTGCCGGAGACTGGCTGGGATTGGTGTGGGGCGGCCTGACCCTGGTGGGCCTGCTGGTGGCCCTACGGGCCTGTTGGG
The DNA here is from genome assembly GCF_024345815.1 of Cyanobium sp. HWJ4-Hawea. Lineage (NCBI taxonomy): Bacteria > Bacillati > Cyanobacteriota > Cyanophyceae > Synechococcales > Prochlorococcaceae > Cyanobium > Cyanobium sp. HWJ4-Hawea. Next base: position 12,960 of record NZ_JAGQBV010000026.1, read on the forward strand.
ATCCCGCCGCCAGTGATCCAACGCCCTGGCTGGCGATCCAGATGCCGGCGCTCCTGCAAGGCGAGCTGGCCGATGGCAGCCCCTGGTCTGTGACCGGGGTGGTGCGGGCCCTCAGCGAAGCGGGCGCCGAATGGCAGGGCAGTGAACCGCTGCCAGCGGGGGCCCATTCCCTAAAGCTGGAGCTCCAACTGCAGCTCCAGCAGCAGGCCAGCCTGCCGCCCCTAACTCTGGAGGGTCTGGAACTAATCACAGGCCAAAGCAACCTTTGGCAGGCCTGCTGGGACAGGGCCGATCAGCAGGCCATGGTTGCCCTGGTCAGCTGGCTCTACGGCCGGCCCGATGCCTGGCCAGAACGCCAGGCCCCACCTGAATGGCGCAGCCTGGCGGCCCTGCTTGCACGGCTGTTCAAACCAGCCCAGCCCCTCGGCCCCGGCCGCCGCAGCCTGGTGATCCAAAAGCCCTAGATAAGATATTGAGCAGGATTACACCAAACTGTTCAGAGGTGCACAGAGACCTGCCGCTGCAACGGTTCTTGGCCTTTGGGTGATGGCACGAGCTGTGCAGAGATGTGCAGGGCTGTTCCGCTTTCACCAACTATTCACCAACCGACGCCAGATGCCTAGATCGCTGCGCCTGGAGGTATTAAGCAAGCTGGAGTACAGCCAATACGACGCCCTTTTTCAGTTCTGAATTTTCAGGTTCCGTATCGTTTGTCATCAACCACATACGCCCCGATGAATCGCTTCTCGTTAGCCAGACGCATCGCCCTGATCCCCTTAGCGCTGGCAGCAATGCCGCTGGCCAGCCACGCCCACCCGAAGGGCCTTCATGACACCCAGCAGGAGGCCGAGCAACGGGCCAAGGAGCTTGGCTGCACGGGCACTCACCAGAACAGCGGCATGTGGATGCCCTGCAGCAACGAGGCAACCCTGCACCAGCATTTGCGTCACCACTAAAGCGCCATGCCTTTGCTACCGAAAAGTCGCTGGCGCCAACTGCATCGTTGGGTCGTGCCGATAGCGGCGGCACCGCTGTTGCTCACCGCGGCCACTGGCTCGTTCTACAGCCTATTGCTGGAGCAGGGCATCGATGCTTTCTGGCTGCTCAAGATTCATTCCGGCCGCTTTGGCCCGCTGAACCTGCAGCCCTACTACTCAGGGTTGCTGGGGCTGTTCACCTTGGTGGTCATTGGTTCCGGCTTGGCTCTTCTACTTTCAGGCCGCAGGGCCAAGGCCTGAGATCGGATTAGCCACCGGTGAGCATCACCAATCCCATGGCGGTCATGATCAGGTTCTCCGCAAAGCTCACTACGCCAAGGGGCGTTTTGGAGTTGCCGCCCACGCAGGCGCAGTTGAGCGCCAGCTGATCGATGAACACTGCCTTGCCCACCGAAACCATGCCCATGGCACCGAGCGGAACGGCCACAATTCCCACCAGCTGGGCAACGGCGGCGGGCTCGGGTTGAAGCAACACGCCGAGGCCCACCAGCAGCTCAATCCCAGGGTAGAGGCGGCCCCAGGGCCGCCAACGCTGGCTGATCAGGTCGTACTTACGGAAGCTGGCGGCGAATGCCTCCACATCCATCAGCTTGAGCATGGCTAGCAGGCAGATGGCGAACCCCATGAAGCCGCCCAGCCCGGCTGCCAGCACCAGGGCCATCAAGCCGGCGGTAAGGAACACGGCTACAACTGGCGCGTAAGAGATCTCAGCGGCTTCCGGCCGGACGCCGAGTCGTGCGGCGAGATCGCTGTAGCCACCGACCCGTTCATTCCCCGAGAAGATTTGCGGCGTAGTGGTCACGCCATGGGAGAGCTTGAAGGCTTCCACCTCCTCGGCGCTGGTGAGGCGATGGTCTTCGAAGGGAATATGCCGTTCCCGTAGCAGCCGCACTGCCCGTAAACCCCAAGGGCAGGAGTGGTCTGGGAGGTCCATCCGGTAAAGGCGGATGGCTTGAAGAGTGGTGGAGGTCATGACAGCTGACAACAAGACGAGATCTCTCCAGTGTCGTGTCTCCAGTTACTAGAGAGTCAAGGCACTCGCGGATGCTTTGTTTGCGAAGAGCTCACCGGCGACTGGGCGATCACATCCCGGTGTCTGCAGACGACATCAACAGTGGGGGAATCGGTGAATTGGTCAAACAGCTGCAGCGCGGCATCAGCCAGCAGTAACACCAGCGCTAAGGCACGGCTTGGCTCAGCACTCCAGGAGTCAAGTTCGCCGGCGATCGCCTGACGGGTCAGCCTGAGAAAGCGCTGCCGCAATAGGTCTTCAAAGGCTCGGTCCCTGGCGAACCACTGGCCGCCTTGTCTTCCAGGGTCTGCTCCTTGTTCGTGCGGGTAGTTACTTTCAAGTTGGTGTAGACGCGGGGGCAGCCCATGGCCTGCACCGCCTGGTGGCAGGATTCAATCGCGGCGAACACCGGCACCCACTCACCTTCGATCGCCGTGCCGTTGGGATGCAGCTGGATCTTGATGCCGGCTTCAGTGAGCACCCTCTCACAGGCGGCGACACAGATCCAGTATCACTTTCATCAGGAACAGGCCTAGGTGGGCCAAAACTACTAATGAGAAGCATGACTACAGCAAAGCCCGGAGCGTTGGCCCCGGGCTCCTGCCTGGTTAGCCGCTGTGCACTTCTTGAGGGGGTTGGGCGAGGCTTTTAGAGAAAACTCAGAAACAGAAGGGCAGGAACTGGGTGCGGCAGGAGGCATAGCCATCCACTAAGGCGCCGAGGCCGATCTGGTGGGCGATGCCGTAGCCAGTTAGGCCCTCCACCACGATGCCGATCACGATGCCAAGCATGGCTGCACGGCCGTTAAACAGTTCGACTTTCCGGAGCTGCTCCACGAGGGTCAGCTGTTCAGAGCTGTTATTGAGCAGCTGGTCGTTGGCGGGAGTGTTGGTCATGGAGATCTCCTGGGTGGTAATAAAAGATGCGGAAGCTTGCTGCTACTAATCGGCGATGTTGGGCTGCAGCATTAAGGCACTAATCAGCCAGGCGCCAAAGAGAAGCACTGTGAATGTGGCGCTCATCGAGTCCTCGGTGCAAGGTCGCTAGGGCGGCTGAACAGGTAGGTGGTTAAACCAGTCAGTACCAACACGAGTGCGACGACGGCAGTGATGGCGGCTGTGTAGTCGGTGCCCATGGCGATCAACCGAGACCGAGTTGGCCAAGGATGCTCTGGCCGGTGAGCAGCTCGGTACCCAGGCCAATCACGAAGCCAAGCATGGCCAGGCGGCCATTCCAGGTTTCAGCAAAGGCGACGAAACCGAAGCGGGGAGTGGACTCAGTCATGTGTGTTGAGTTTTGTTACGTGAAGTGTAACGCAATGTGACTGGTTTGGGCGCTGTCGCGGGTGTGGGCTGGGGATCCATGGGCTGCAGCCCTTCTCTTGACGCTCAATCGGCCTGGCGGAGTGCCTTTACTGCGATAACCGCCGGAGTGAGGGCGTCATAGCCACCGGGTTAAACCGATTCAGGGGCAGCACCGCCTTGATCCAGTCCGGAGACAAGCTCGATCCCTGTGCCTGCATCAAAGGAAAAGCGACCCGGCGTGCTGAAGGGCAGGGCAAGGCGTCCTGCCAGGTGGTGTTCCACCTGTTCCAGCATGTAGATGTTCAGGCCGGCAGCTAGAGGGTGTTGGTAGGCAGAGGATCACTAGCCAGTTGCCGATCAGTTCCGAGAACCCGGCGGCATAGGCGAAAAACAGCGGCAACGGCAGGCGCGACAAACTTGTTCATCGCGGTGAGCCAGAGGGTGACGCAGGCGGCCATGAAGCCGCCGAACAGTTCGAGCAAGGTGGACGTGGAAACGTAGTGGGGGGTGACGTTTTCAGAAATAGTGGCAAGCTTTATTAAGTAACGTGAAGCTTCGCGGCGGCGATCCCAGCCCTGTCATGGCGCGGCTTCCGGGCGGCGGCTCTGGGCCTTTAGCCTCGCGGAAGCCCCGCTTAACCACCAGAATGTGACGGAGTCGTTACAAACCGATGACCACTGGCGAGCTGTTCCTTGAGAGCCTCAGCTCTGGGGTGATCACCCAGGCTGAAATTGACTGGCTGTTGAACCAGCAAGATTGCCTCACCAGGGCTGAACAGGCGGCAATGCAGCGGCTGGGCCGCCTGCTCGATCAGGGGCAGATCCAGCTGGGCTGCCGGGTCGCTCCTCAGAGGCAATGGCACCGCCAGGTGCTGAACGAGTGGATCGAACCACTGGGACGGCGGCGCAGATCCACCCTGGCCCGAACCGCCTGAAGCAGGATGGCCCGATTGTGCGGTGATCCGCCAGGCTTGACGCCAGCTCCATTCTTTCTCCTAGCTACAGATAATTTCACGCAGGCGACCTTGCAGTTTTCCAAAGCAAAGCGGGAACTTAGCAAACACACTCCGATCGCATCACCGAGAGTGACAAGACAGCAAGCATGAAACACCCCATTCCCTTGCAACTGTCTCGCAGCTTGCTGGAGGCTGTAGGCATGACAGTAATATCGCACAATCTTGAGCGAATTCCTACCAAAAATAGACTTCTTGTTGTCAGTAACCATCGCAGTCTACTTGATGCTCCCCTGCTGATGTCTGCGATCAGCAGACCTGTGCGATTCGCCTGTCACTATTACATGTGTCAAGTGCCGCTACTTCAGCAGGCAATTGCGCTGATGGGTGCCTTTCCACTCGGGGCTGATCAGCGAAAACAGTCGTCTTTTTTCCAGCAGTCGGCCAGATTTCTGCAATCCAATCAGGTGGTGGGTGTGTTTCCCGAGGGTGCAGATCCGATGGTAAAGATCAACGCCCCCCATCAGCTGAGCAGGTTCCACAGGGGCTTTGCCCATCTTGCCCTAAGGGTGCCGGTGGATCACCTGTTCATCCTGCCCGTCGCCATTGCTTCAAGGGAGGAAAAGCAGGGGAAACTTGCACCGCTTGCCTTGTTTCGGCGCTTCGATCCATCGGAAGCACTTTTTCAAAGTGGTGGCTGGCATTCGGCAATCCTCTACCGGCATGTTGATGTTCTCTTTGGCCATCCTCTGCTGATTGATGAGAGTTTGAGATCTCGGTATCGTGGTAGCAGAGGAGCCTCTCTAGCTAGAGAAATCACCCAAAACTGTAGGAGTCAAATTGCTGAAATGTTGGCCCAATGATTATGATGCGCACTCGTAGATCATGATCGCCACCTTCAGGCCTTTGCAGCTCATTGCTTGCACACCAGCGACACCGTCTCGGCCGCTTTTTGTCTTTTTGCCGGGCATGGACGGCAGTGGTGTGTTGCTGCAACCACAGGTTGCCGGACTCAGCTCTGGCTTTGACATTCACTGTTTATCCATTCCCCCAGACGACCTCAAAGGTTGGGACGAGCTGACCGAGCAGGTCGCCGCTCTGATCCGGATGGAGCAGCAACGTCATCCTGGGCGCACGACCACAGTTTGTGGCGAATCGTTTGGTGGTTGTTTGGCCTTGAAGCTGATCACACGCTTTCCGAACCTGTGTGATCGGTTGATTCTGGTCAATCCCGCCTCATCAGCACAGCGTCAACCATGGATCGGTGCCTGCAGCTCTGTGACTCATCTGTTGCCCGCACCGATATACCATCTCTCCGCCCTCAGTCTGTGCAATCTTCTGATTGCATCCCATCGGGTCAGCAGGCCAACACGGCTTCAGCTGCTGGCTGCCATGCAGGCTGTCAGGCCCCAAAGCGCTGCCTGGAGAATGGCATTGCTCACAAAATTTCGTCTGGAGGATCTTCCTCTTGATCGCGTTCATCAGCCTGTTTTAATCCTGGCTTCAGAAGCGGATCGACTCCTGCCTTCCCAACGCGAAGCGAAGCGATTGGCAGGCTTTCTTCCAAACACCACAATCGTTCTGCTTCCGGATAGTGGGCATGCCTGCCTTTTGGAGGATCAACTCAATTTATCTGCCATCCTCCAGTCTCAAAATCTTTGTCCTGAGCTGTTGGTGTCCACGTTGCCGATGGGCGCGCCAGCCCAACCAGCTGGGCTCTACTGGTAGCCCTGTGACGTGAGCGAAGCCAGCAACACAGGTGGATTGCACCGTGCGGGGAACCGGCCCCGCCTCAACAGTCCACCGCTTAATATTTCGTAACAGTGCTTCAAAAACATGTTGGATTCAGATCTCAGTCGCCAGTTCGTTGTTGAGACCCAGGCCAGAGCCATCGATGCCTGCAACGACGTGGCCGAGCTCAGGCGCATCGCCAAAACATTGCTGACGGCCTGGCATCTGCAGACCGATATGACGCGGCACTTTGGCGCCCAGGCGCTGGGCATAACCCCGCCATCTCCATGAGCCTGCCCACGCTGGCGGTGCTCACCTACCTGGCTGTGCTGCTTGTGGCCTGATCCTGCTGCCGTTGGGGTTGAGGCTGTTGGAGGGGCGGCCGGCGTTGCTGGGAAGCGCCTTAGCGGATAATCCGGCAGCGGCGATTGTGCCGATCGGGGTGCCGTTGATGGCAGGCCCCGGCACGATCTCACTGGTGGTTGCGGAAGCTCCCAGCGCCTGGACCGGGCGGCGGCTGGTGAGCTTGGTGATCGGCGCCATCGCCATGGGGCTCTACCTGTTCCTGCAGTTCACGCCGCGGCTGCGGGGCTGGCTTGGTCAGACCCGCGAACGGGTGCTGCAGCGTTTGATGGGTCTGTTGATCACAGCTGTGGCTGTTCAGATTCTGGTGAACGGGCTGAAGGGCTGTTTCCCGATCCTGGCCTGAGAGGGGCTGGAGAGGGTAGAGAATGAGCCTGGCAAGTTGCTGATCCCTCCCCAACGCCATGCCTGTTGAAATGGTGATCGAAGGGACAACGCTGCGATTGGCCAGGCGAAGCGATGTCGCCGTTGCGCGGCGTGTGGCGGTCCATTTCCAGCGCCGCATTGCTGAGGACGACTGGCGCCCCTACCGGAGCAGGGAGGATGCGGTGCGGGCCTGGACCCAGCTGGGCGGCATCCGCCTCCAGGTGATGGAAGCGCTGGGCCTGCTGAACGAGGCCTGAATCTCAGCCCAGGCGGCCGGGCCCTCTGGAGCTGGCCGACACCGGCGGAACCGTTTGCCACAGGCGCCCTGTTTCCAAAAGAGCTGGATGAAGCTCCAAAAGCCCTAGGGCAACACCTGGGGCCAGCCCTTCTCGGCGCTCAACCGCTGCGCCACCTGCACAGCCTCAATGCAGCGCTGGGCGCGGCAGCTCGAGGAGGCCGCTGCCTATCGCCAACAGGCCTTTGGCCATCGCCTAGAGCATCAAGGCCCCGATGCCTGGTGGAGCAACCGCGGGCGGCTAGATCTGGCCCGCGTGCTGCAAAAGCTGGGGCAATCCGCAGAAGCCACTCAGCTACTGGAAGCACTCCAAGCCAGCATCACCAGTAAGCCTGAGCCCGATGCAGATGATCAGCAGCTGCTGGCGGATGCCGCCGAGTGTGCTTGATGCTCACCCTGGTGGCGCCTCCATGGCATGGTCGTTGGCGATCTTGAGGATTCGGCTGCGCAGGAGTCTGTGATCTAGTGGGTAATCCATCTCGCAGTGAAGATCTGCTTCTGCACGTTCATACAGAGCCACCGCTGCTTCTTCGTTGTGGGCACTGCTGTAGATCACCCCATCAATCTGCAGATAGGTGGCATGAAAATGCCTTGACCAGTCTTGGCTGAGGTCGCGATCGGCAGTTGATGCCAAGGCAGCCACACTTCCGGCACGCATGGCTCCACGGCCCCGCAGCTCAAGCAGCTGCAAGGGGCAGGTGGTCAACAGGAAGGCAAGGCGTCTGCCTTGAGCGTCGATGACGCCGGTATCACCAAAGCACTCCACCAAACAGCACGACAAGGTGAGGCCGGCATAGAGGATTCCGCGGGGCTCAGGGCTATAGATCCGGAGCAATTGGGTGCCAGTGCCCAGCTCATGAACGATGGGCCTTGTTTCGCGTCTTGGTGGCGGTGGACTAATCCTGACCACAGCCAACAAAGCGGGCTTCGGCGAGAACGCCGCCCAACTGCCCTGCGCGCATGGCCTGCAGTGGCGTCTGCCCATCCAACATCGGCTGGGGGCGCTGCAGCCAGCGGGCCTTGATCAGATCGGTTACGGGCAAGGCGGCCAGCACCTCAGGTAGGCCGGCGATCACCCCGTCGGGCCCATCGGGATCGAATTGCCAGAGGGGAAATCGCCATTGACTCTGCTCGCGGATCGCCAGCAGCGTTCGGGCCTTGAGGCGATCCAGAGGGGTCTGGCGGTTGCGCAGGCCAAGCATCAGCACCACGTCGCTGGTGCCGATGCAGTGCTGCAACAGTTCACGGCGGCTGGCAAATCGTGCCTGCAGGGCCTCGAATTCCAGCTGGGCGGGATCCTCAGGCGCCTCCCCCAGCCATGCCGTGATCAGCGAATCCTCTTCCCCTTCCGGAGTGCTGGGCGTGCCACTGGCTACCTCCACGGCCCCAAGCAGGGCGCGCTGAGCGCCTTGAGACAACCTGGCGTGGCTCAACTGTCGGTTCAGCCGCAGCTGAAACGATGCAGTCGCGTTGGCGGGAGTTCGCTTCTGTCGGGGTGCTCGGGTGACCATGGGGCGAAGGCCGATGGTGCAACTTTAGCCCGCATGTCAGAGATGTCAGAGGTTTCAGCTCAGCCATCTCCTCTACCCAGCTGAACTAGAACTTGACCTCGATTGAGCAAGGCCCTGATCCGAACAATCGTCCTAGCCTCATCCCAGCCCAGATCTCCTGGGAGAACTATGCACCTCCCAGCAGGCGTGGCAAGCCGTTGGCCTGTTGGTTGTACTGGCGACGGTGGTCTGGTTTCCCAAGCTACAAAGCGGCCCAAAACTAGATTTCATTCAGTGGCGCTGCCTAGCTGAAAGCCTGCTTGTTACTGATTTTTGGAGTGCCGTTGGGGCGAAAGGAGACACTGCCGACCTCTTCCACAGCCAAACAAGCCAAAACTTCCTGTGGATTCGCACGGTGCTGCGTTACAGGCCAACCCTGACTGTGTGGCACCACTACCTGAGGTGATCGAATGCTGCCGCGGCTGGATCAACGGGCAGGAGCTGTGGCTTGCCAAAGCGATAAAGAAGCAGCAGAGCTTGGACAAGCGCTATGTACTGCTTGGCTCCCTCTGCTTCCTATTGGCCCTGGCGGCCTCAATTGCCTACTGGCTTGCTGGAGCAAAGATCATTGATTCACTTTGGGCAGAAACTCTGATCGGTTGTTCAGTGGCTTTTTTCGGATACCGGGAACTCATTGGTTACGGCGACACCAACGCCCGCTATGGCCGCAGCCGAGCTCAGTTCGCCAGAGCCCGTGAAGCCCTAAGCCTGGCCAGGCCCGATCCCCACTCCCCCGGGATGCTGAAGATGCGTCAACAACTGGGTGGGTGATCAGCTGCAGCGGGTGTACAAGCCTGGGGGGTAGAGATTCAGCCCCCTGCTGGTTGCACCAAATCCCGCAACTAGGAGGGGGTTCTGAGGGCTCAGCGGCGCGGCACGCACATTTGGGCCGAGTAGGTGTAGCCGCTGGCGCAGCCACCTGGCCTGGGAGGCACGTATTAGGCTACAGCCGCCTGCTGTAGGCGGCCATGAGCAGGGCAGCTATCGGGGTGAGGCGAAGCAGCGACATGGGAAAGATTCTTTTCCCCACGCTAAGGCCAATCACAGTTGGGTTTTCTATGCAGGGGACGCGACCCGGACCTGGCCTAGGCCCCCTCGAAGCTTGACCAGAGTGAACCCCACGCAGCACGCGCATAGAGGGGCGCTCGCTGATTGAGCTAGTAAGTCAAGAAGACCTGGATGGCGTTGACAAGGACATGGACCTCGAGGGAGTCACAAGCTGGAGCTCAACGCAGAACCTGAATCTCCAGCTCCAGTGGCATCTCTGCCCAGGCCCGATCACAGGTCACCACCTTCAGGCCCAGCCGCAGCCCAAGGCTGAGGCAGGCGCGATCACCCAGCGACAGGCCCCGCTGCCGGGTAAGGGGCCACAACTGGCCTGCTCGCTCACCATCCGTAGCCAGAAAGGGCTCCACTTGCATCCCCAGGGCCTGCAGCTCCTCTCGCATTCCCTGCACGTCCACTCCGGCGGAGAGCGCCTTCTGCACCACCTCAGCCCAGTTCACGCTGGTCATTCGCGCATCGCTCAACAGCCCATCAACAACCTCGGCGCCCGGTTCCTGCAGCAGATACGCCAACAGGGCCGAGGCATCCAGCACCACCGTCACCCCTCACCCTCCAGCCGGCTCTCCTCGCGTCGTTCAGAGATGAGTTCATCCAAAAGCCTGCGGTCCGCCGGCACCTGGGCAAAGCGCGCCTTCAAACGTTGCTTGATCTGCTCCGGCTTCTCGATCACCAGGCGATTGGCGTCCTGGCGGGCTACCAACCGATCTCCTTCCTCCAGGCCCAGCGAGCGTCGCAACGCCGCCGGAATAACCAGCCGACCCTGCCTGCCCAGGCTCACGTCCACAGATGAAGCGTTGTCGCCCATGACAAAGGGTGTGGCACGCAGATTGGCATGTGGCACAGTTGACATGATATGCCACGAGGGCCTTGGTCGTCACGCGTTGCAGCTCATGACCCCCACCGACTGGCTTTGCCGTTCTTCGCAGCAGACCCGGTTCCGCCCAGGTGCGCTCCCAGCTCTTCACTTTGGTTCTGCATGGCGGATGGCGGGCTTATGGGTCGCTCATCGCGATGGATCCAGCCTCCCTAAAACAATCGCCTGCGGGGTGCCTCTCCTGCGAACGACGAGCCAGCGTCAAGCCCTAGGGCAACACCTGGGGCCAGCCCTGACGCACCAACAACAGGGAGAAATAGGGCTGCTCCTCCGCCGGCACCTCGGCCGCAGGGGCAAGTAATTGATCGGGCCAACCAACCCGCTGGGCAAACAGGGCCTGCCCCAGTAACCCCCGCTGCTCCAGAAGGGGCCGCACCCAACTCCAGCGCTGGCCGAGCTTGAGCAAGGCCAACACCCAGCCCCCGCTGGCCGCCTGCTCGAGCAGCTCGCCGAGGCCCTGGGGGGTTTCTGGCGTGGGGCGAATTAGCAACCCTTCCTGCTGCAGGGCCAGGGGCCAGGCGATTCCCTGCGCCGCCGCCGCGGCCGCCGCCGCACTGATCGCCATGATTCCTGGAATCTGCCTGACCGGGCACTGGGGATGCTTGGCCCGTAGGGCCAACAGCACGTAGGAGCTGCTGGCAAACAACGACACATCCCCCTCACAGAGCAGCACCACCTGGGCGCCCGTTGCCACCTCAGCCGCCAAGGCGGCTGAGGCCCCATGCCAGGCGGCAATCCGCGGCTCGGCCTCGGCCACCATCGGAAAGACCAGGGGCAGGCGTCTCTGGCTGGAGCCAATCCAAGGCGCGGCGATGCTGGCTGCCATGCCCTCGCCCCCCTCCCTCGCCACCGGGTAGGCCACCACATCGGCGGCCCCAATCGCTCGGATCGCTGCCATGGTCAGCAGGTCGGGATCCCCTGGCCCCACCCCCACAAGGGTGAGCAGGCCCCTAACTAGGCCTTCGTCGCCATTGGCTGATGTCAAGGCGGAACTCGGCCCATCGGGCCCAAATCCCCCCTTTTCTAGGCTGTAGGGCCTCTCGAATACTGGTCATGACCCTGCTGGCGATCCACAGCCAGGCCGCCAGCTCCGACCTAATCACTAGGGAGGCAGCCCTGATCACCAGGGATGCCGATCTAATCACGGAGGAGCTGGGCAAGCGGGGCATCGCCTTTGAGCGCTGGCCCGCCAGGGTCCAGCTGGCAGCTGGCGCCAGCCAAGAAGAGATCCTGGCCGCCTACGCCAGTGAAGTGGCCCGGGTGCAGGCAGGGGGCAGCTACCCCACGGTGGATGCGATCCGGATGGCGCCGGACCATCCCGATCGAGCTGCCCTACGTCAGAAATTTTTGGCCGAGCACACCCACAGCGAAGACGAGGTGCGCTTCTTCGTGGAAGGCCGCGGCCTGTTTTGTCTGCACATCGGTGAGGAGGTACTGCAGGTGCTCTGCGAAGCGGAAGACTGGATTTCGGTGCCGGCCGGCACCAAGCACTGGTTCGACATGGGAGCAGAGCCCCACTTCTGCGCCCTGCGGTTTTTCAACAACACCGAAGGCTGGGTGGCCCAGTTCAGCGGTGATCCAATTGCCGCTTCTTACCCCCTACTGAACGAGCTGGTTCAGCTGTGAAAGCGGGGTTCTGGCCAGAGCATGGTCAGCAGCTCAGCCTCCGCATCCGCCAATTCCGCCAGCCTGGCCATGGTGGCCTCACGACCAAAACGGCCTTCCGCCAGCAGCCAGTAAAGGCCGAAATGGCGGGCCTCACTGGCTAAAAGCTCGCCGTAGAGGGCCTGGAGCTCCAGATCCGGGCTATGGGCGGCCAGCAGCGCCATCCGCTCATGGCTACGGGCCTCAATCAAGCCCGCCACCAAAAAACTATCCAGCATCCGCAGGGGTTCATCCCGGCGCGCCTGCTTGGCCAGGGCCGCTCCGTAGGGCGGCGCCGCCAGGGGCCGCAGGGGAATGGCACGGGCCTGCAGCAACTGCAGCACCAGCTCAAAGTGCTCCAGCTCCTCCCGGGCCAGGGGGCTCAACACCGCCGCCAGCCCCTCCTCACTGGGATAGCGAAACATCAGTTGCAGGGCGACCCCGGCCGCCTTGCGTTCGCAGTGGGCATGGTCGATCAGCACCAACTCCGGATTGGCAATCGCCTGGGCGAGCCAGGCGGCGCTGCTGGGGGCCGCCAGCCACTTCACCCGGGCGGTGGGGTTTTCCAACAGGGCACTCATGCCAGGGAGCCTGCCCGCAGCCGCTGCACCAGGCCCTGGAGGGCCAGGTTGTAGCTGAACGGCCCAAAACCACAGATCACGCCAAGGGCCCGATCGGCCAAATAGGAGTGGTGCCGGAATTCCTCGCGGGCATGGGTGTTGCTGAGGTGAACTTCCACAAAGGGGATTTCCACCGCCAACAGAGCATCGCGCAGGGCAATCGAGCTGTGGGTGAAAGCGCCGGCGTTGATCAAGATTCCATCCACCTGGCCCCTGGCCTGGTGGATCCAGTCGACCAGGGCCCCTTCATGGTTGCTTTGGAAGCAACTCAAGCTGGCGCCCAGGTCCGTGGCTTGGCGCTCCAGGTCGGCATTGATTTGCTCGAGGCTGGTGCTGCCATAGAGCCCCGGTTCGCGAGTGCCCAACAGGTTGAGGTTGGGTCCGTGGAGGGCGAGCAGCTGCATGGGTACGAGTGGGGCCGGCTGGTAAGTTCTTGCGGTGTGGTTCGGGTCGGTGCCCGAGTGGTTAATGGGGGCGGACTGTAAATCCGCTGGCTCTGCCTACGTTGGTTCAAATCCAACCCGGCCCACCTTCCACATGCCCTTGTAGCTCAGTGGTAGAGCACTCCCTTGGTAAGGGAGAGGTCACGAGTTCAAATCTCGTCAAGGGCTTAATCAAAAATGGAGTTGGCACCGCTCCCCAATCAAGATGGTCCGGGAGTTGGTGTCCAGTGGCCCTGCAGGAGTTGGTGGCCAACATCGGGGGCCTGCCATTTGCCAGGGTGGGCGCCATTGATGGCCGCCATGACCACCCAATTGCTCCTAGCCACCCCGATCGCCGAGATGCGGGCAGCTGTCAGCGCCGGCCTCAGCCGCAGCCTGGAGTGGCGGCTTACCCAACTCGACCGGCTAACCCAACTCCTCAGCCGGCATGAAGGGGAGGTGCTCGAGGCCCTGGCCGCCGACCTCGGCAAGCCAGCCCTAGAGGCCACCTTCGAGCTGGTGGCGGTGCGCCAGGAGCTGACCCTTACCCGTAGGAAGCTGAAGCGCTGGATGGCCCCCCGGCCGGTGGGCCTCGATCTGGCCATGCGCCCCGGCCAGGCCTTCATCCAGCCAGAACCCCTTGGCTGTGTGCTGATCATCGGCCCCTGGAACTATCCACTCCACCTCTGCCTGCACCCCCTGGTCAGTGCCCTGGCCGCGGGCAACACCGCCGTAATCAAACCCTCTGAACACGCGCCCCGCACGGCGGAGCTGCTGGAGCGCACGATCCCGGAGGTTTTCCCTGCCGATGTGGTGCAAGTGGTCACCGGCGATGGGGCCACCGCCGCCGAACTGCTGAAGGAGAAATTCGACCACATCTTCTTCACCGGTGGGGGTCGGGTCGGGCGGCTCGTGATGGCCGCAGCAGCCCTCCATCTCACCCCCGTGACCCTCGAACTTGGCGGCAAAAGCCCGGCGATCGTGCTCAACGATGCGGAGCTGGTCACCACCGCCCGAAGGCTGGCCTGGGGCAAGGGCCTCAATGCCGGCCAAACCTGCATAGCCCCCGACCACCTGCTGGTGCAGAGCCAGCGGCGCCATGAACTGGTGGCCGCGATCGCCTCTGAATGGACCAGTTTCTACGGCGCCGATCCCCTCGAGAGCGAAGACCTGGGTTCGATAGTGAATGCCACCCAATTCGAGCGGCTGGAGGGCCTGCTGGCAGGTGCGCGCAGCCGGGGCCAGGTGCTGGTGGGGGGCCGCAGCGACGCGGGCCGGCGACGGATCGAGCCCACCCTGGTGGCGGTCGAGTCTGGCGATGATCCGCTAATGCAGGAGGAGCTGTTTGGCCCAATCCTGCCGGTGCTCGAGGTGGCCGACCTGGAGGCCGCCCTGGCCGAGGTGCGCCGGCGTCCCAAGCCGTTGGCCCTCTACCTATTCAGCAACGACCGAAAGGCCCAGCAGCGGACCCTATCCACCACCAGCTCCGGCGGTGTCTGTTTCAACGACGTGGTGATGCAGGCGGGTGTTACGGAAATGCCCTTTGGGGGTGTGGGGGAAAGTGGCATGGGCCGTTATCACGGCCAGGCCGGTTTCGACACCTTCTCCCATCTGCGCAGTGTGCTGAAGCGACCCTTCTGGCTTGATCTGCCCTTTCGCTATCCCCCCTATGCCGGCAAACTCGGCCTGGTCAAACGGCTCCTCGGCTGATGGCCTGACTCGGCTCGGCCCGGCTCGGCCCGGCTCGGCTGATCAGAACCTTTGATCAACCCAGGACTGGATCCAATTGGAGGCGCCCTTTAAGGTTCGGCGATACCGTTTGGTGATCTATCCGTAGTGCCCATGCGCCGATCCCTAGCTGCCTTGGCCCTAGCAGTGGTGTTGCCACTGCCCTTGCTCTCTCCTGCAGCAGCCTTCGCCAACGTGGTGGTCAAGAACGGCGAGACCCTCTCGGAAATCGCCGATCGCAATGGCGTCAGCCTGAAAAGGCTGATGCAGGCCAATGGCATTAGCGACCCCAATAAATTGGCCGTGGGCCAAAGCCTGGTGATTCCGGGCAGCCGCTCCTCAAGCCCCAGCCTCAGCTATGGCAGTGCTGGTGGCGGTGGCGGCAGCATCACCGTTAAGGCGGGCGACACCCTCTCGGAGATTGCCGATAGGGCTGGGATCAGCCTCAACCGCCTGATGCAACTCAATGGCATCACCAACCCCAACAAGGTGACTGCTGGCGACCGGTTGGTGGTTTCCTCGGGGGGCTCGAGCAGCCGTCCGGCCCCTGCATCACGGGCCCTGCCCACGGCGCCTTACACGGTGAAGAAGGGGGAAACCGTGTCGGAGTTGGCCGAACGTTTTGGCACCACCACCGATCGCCTGCTGGCGCTCAACAACATCCGCGACCCCAAGCTGTTGGTGGCGGGCACCCGCATTGCCATCCCCGGCCGACCCAGCAGCACCGCTGCCGCCCCAAGCACGGCCAACGAAAGCCGTCGCCCCAGCAATTACGTGGTCAAGCAGGGAGAAAGCCTGTCCCACATCGCCGATCGATACAACACCTCGGTCGACAAGCTGGTGGCCCTCAACAAAATCGACGATCCAAACTTCGTGGTGGAGGGCACCCAACTCAAGCTGCAGGCTCCGCCAGCTCCCAAGCCCACACCCAAGCCCGCCCCCAGGGTGGTGGCCAAGCCGGTAGTTAAACCAGTGGCCAAGCCAGTGGCAAAACCCTTGGTCACAGCCACCGTGAAACCCACGGTCCAAGCCGAGGTGAAGCCAGAGACCAAGCCCGAAGTGAAGCCGGTAATCAAGGCTGAGGTCCAACCTGAAGTGAAGCCCGCACTCAAACCAGAACCAAAAGTTGCCCTGAAGATTGAAGCCAAACCGGAACCAAAGCCCGAGGTCAAGCCGGAAGCAAAACCTGTGGTCAAAACCGAGGTCAAGCCTGAGGTGAAGCCAGAAGTCAAGCCAGAGGTCAAACCCACAGCGACAGCCACAGCTGCCACAGCGACAGTCACCGCCAGTCGGCCCAAACCCACCACTACCACCAGCAGCACCGTCAAAACGGGCAAGCCCGACTGGCGCAACTACGGCCCCCTCCAGGTCGATTGGGCCAACTGGCAATCCATGGGTGGCAGCTTCGTGGCCCCCACCCTCAACCGCCAGGGCCAACCCCTTTACCTGGCGGTGAACTGCGGTGCCCGCAAGCTCAACAGCACCAACCAATCCGGCCAGTGGAAAACCTGGGATGCCCCCCAGGCCGACTACGAGCAGCAGCTGGTAACCGACATCTGCAAGGCCAAGGGCAGCTAAGGGGCGGCTAGGGGCTTCCTAGGCAGCCCAGTGCAGAGGCCAGGGCTGGCGCAGATAGCGCCGGCCTGGGGAGCGCAAGTAGAGGCGCTGGGCGCCGTCGTCGCTTTCACCAATCAATTCCTCCTGCACCAGGCGGCGGGCCAACCAGCCCCAGCGCTGACCGTCGCGGCCATCGCGGCCGTCGCCCGCCAGTTCCACGGCGAGGGTTCGCAGGTCGCGGCCATTGCGCTCGGCCACGGCCTCCAGCAGCCGGCCAACCTGCTCCGACCAATCGAGCTGCTCGGCAGATGTCTGGCAGTTGTCGCAGCGGCCGCAGGGGGGCGTCAGCTCACCAACGGCCAGCAATAGGGCCTGCTCCCGGCAGCCCTCCCCCTCTGCCACGGCCTCCATCCGCCTTAATTGGCGCTGGGCCAATTCCATCCGCTGTTGCTCCTGGGGCACGGCGGCACCACGGATTGCCCAGCCCAGGCTGGTGCGATCGCCCGCATCAAACAACACCAAGCAGCGCGCCGGCTCCCCATCGCGGCCGGCCCGGCCCGATTCCTGGAGATAGCCCTCGGCACTGGCGGGCAAATCCAGGTGCAGCACCAGCCCCACATCGGGTCGGTCCACCCCCATGCCAAAGGCCATGGTGGCCACCAACACAGGCCTGGGCTGGGTTTGGAAATGCTCCAGGGCCAGCTGACGGCTCTCCGGATCCATGCCCGCGTGG
>NZ_JAGQBV010000027.1:0-29430 GCF_024345815.1 Cyanobium sp. HWJ4-Hawea
GTTTTCTTTACTATACACACAATTTATCTTAAGCTTACATTCAAAAATACTTTTAGATGTGAAAATATCATCGATTACGTGTCTCAGACTAGAAAACGAAATGCAGCATTTATAAGTTGTGAACCCAATAAATGAATGGTATAACCTCCCAGCAACTATATTATCTCCAATATTCGCTAGATAGTAATATCCGTATAAATGTAAAGTAGGAACTTTTCCCAAGATAAACCGGTAAAAGGCAGCTAATGTATTGCGGGTAAAGCCAGTGGTAAAAGCAAAAGACTACGGCATAATGGCTTTGCTCGCAGACTCACAAACCCACCCCTTGGGACTTATTCCGTTTCCTTTTGTTTTCCCGCTTTACCCGCACTGTTTACCTGCTTTCTTTTTCCGGTTTTCTTTTGGGAAAAAGTTTTGAGGAGCGCAAGCGAGGCAGGACTGTAACAGAGTAGAGGACTGGTGGGAGATGCAAAAGGATTGTATCATTTAAACAACAACGATTATGACAATTATCGGAAGAGTGACAAGGGATGCGGAAGTGCGCAACCTGTCAAACAACAAAAGAGTAGTGAGTTTTTCGGTAGCCGTGAACCACGACTACAAAGCCAAAAACGGGGAACGTGTAACCCAAACGGAATTTTTTGACTGTGCCTACTGGTTTTCTACAGGCGTGGCACAATACCTGACCAAAGGCAGCCTTGTTGAACTCGCAGGGCGTGTATCTGCCCGTGCGTGGATGGGCAACGATGGGCAACTCAAAGCGGGTCTGAACTTCAACACCATCGACATTAAACTGCACGGGGGCAATAACAAAGCCGAAGCACAGGCAGGACAGCCACAAACTGAAAAACAGTCACAGCCTGTAAACCAAACCGCAGCAAGCGCAGCACCTGTGTACGAAGCCGAAGTACTACCCAATGGTGCAGCCCCTGACGATGACCTCCCATTTTAAAACCGTTTAACCTTTAAATTTTAACATCATGGCACATAATATAAATTTCAATGAGCAGACAGGGCAACACGCCTTTATGAGCGTGAAACAAACCGCTTGGCACGGATTGGGGCAGATTGTAGAAAACTACCCGACAAGCCGTGAAGCGATAGCCTTTGCAGGCTTGGACTACGAAGTAACCAAAGCCCAGATTTTCGCAAGGGTTGCAGGCGATTTCAATACCTACCCCGTACCCGACCAGTTCGCCACAATGCGCACCGATACCAAAGCCGTGTTTGGCGTGGTAGGCAAGGATTACCAAATCGTGCAAAATAGTGATGCGTTTGCTTTCTTCGATGCCATTGTAGGCGGTGGAGACGGCATATTATATGAGACCGCAGGTGCACTCGGCAACGGGGAACGGATTTTTATTACCGCCAAGCTGCCCGGCTATATCCGTGTGGGCAACGGCGATGACGTAACACAAAAGTATATTTTCCTGACCACCTCCCACGATGGCAGCGGAAGCATTACCGCAGCCTTTACGCCTGTGCGTATCGTGTGCCAAAACACGCTTAACGCTGCGCTAAGGGCTGCTACTAATGTGGTGCGCATACGCCACACCGCAGGGGCAAAAGAACGCTTGGAACAGGCGCACAAAGTGATGGGTCTTGCCGATACGCTTTCCCTGCAATTGGAGGGCATATTTAACGAGTGGGCAAACGTGCGTATTGAGGATAAACAGGTAAAGCAACTGATACAGTTGGCACTCTGCCCCAACAAAGAAACCTACAGCCTTTTAAAGAAAGGGGCTACGGAGGAACTTTCAACCATGTACAAAAATGCCTGTGATGCTGCCTTTGAGTATGCAATGGCAGACGATACCCAAACGATGGCGACCACTAAAGGCACCTTGTTTGGCGCATACAATGCCGTGACAGGCTACTACCAAAATGTACGCAGCTTCAAGACGGGTGAGAACAAACTCAAAAGCATCTGTTTAGGCGGTACGGCACAGGCACGTGGGCAAAAAGCCTTTGACCTGTGCGGGGAGTTTGCCAAAAACGGGGCAACCGCCCTGATACTAAACTGATAGTTAACCGCAGCCCTGCATTGCGGGGCTGCTTAAAATTTAAAGTTATGAGTGTATTAGCACAAACCACAGAACGCAAGGCAATTACTGTATTGAAAAAAGTACTGCCCTATTTTGAAAGGCTTGACACGGTGGCAATGACTGCCGAAGATGATTTTGACACGACAACCGCCCTGAACCTGATAAGGCGGGTTATTGAAAGCAATCCCGCACGACAACGCAAAACCCTAAAATAACCGCTATGCCAGTTACAAATTTTTTCGCCCATATCGCAGCCATTCCCTTTGAGGGCTGCCTGAACATTACCGTCAAAAAGGACGGGGAACAACTTACTACCTCCGTACTGCTGCAAAATGACGGTTGCGGGGATGCCGCTAAGAACCATATTCCCCCGCTGATACTAAAGGGTAGCGCAAAGGAACTGTGTGAGGGCTTCTTTGATGCCGTTAACGCACCGCTTACTGAAACTTCCCAACTGCTTGTCAATATGGAGCAGTACCTTAAAGGGCAGGAAGCCGCCAAAAAAAATGCCGCTATGGAGAAAAAGAAAACCGAAAAGGCGGACAAAGCCGATAAACCCGAAAAGCCCAGCACGCCCGAAGAAATCAAAGAAATGAAATACAACGGTATAATGGCGAAAGTCGATGCCCTTGAAAAGGATGGCATGTACAGGGATGCCTGGGTAAAAGTGCCACAGGCAAGCGAGTTTCCCGACAAAGCCGAAGAAATCCAAAAGCGAAGGGCAAGCCTGTCCGCAAAGTTCGACCCCGACCTTTTCGGTGCTACTCCCCCTGAAACAGAAGAAAACAATGTTGAACCTAATAATGATTACGATGCTACAGACGACAGTGATGCCGAGGGTATTCCTGATGAAAGACAAGGGCAATGAGTTTGCCCTGACTGACCCCGACCCGAAATGGAGCATAGAAGCCGTGATGAATTTCTATGCCAATACGTACCCGACACTGACCACTGCCAAAACAGTAGGGCCTGAAATCACTAACGATACTGTACAGTACCGTTTTGAAACCACGATGGGGACAAAAGGATAATTAAATCCTAATATTATGGATTATGCAAAAGTTAATAGCGGGGCAGTTACAACTACCCCAAAACAAAAGGCAAAAGCTACTGCACAAAAACGCAGGCGAGTTCCTTATAAGCCTGCAGCGCAGGAAAGACACCGCCGAAGTGCTTACCGACCGCCTGACCTCAGCCCCTGCGGGGATGTTGCCTATGGTTTTCTGAAAACCCGTTTCCTGCCGCACTACACGGGGCAGGCAGTGGCAGGCGGTAACGGGAAAGATAGTTTTTACCGCAGCTTTGCGTTGCTTTGCAATCATTACGGGATAAACCCTTTTAATACCAAAGGGTATGCCTACCCATATAGCAGGGAAGTTGCCCTGCACGAAGCAGGCAGGCTGCTCAACCAAAAGTACCCGCAGCATATTGAACTTGAAGTGTTGGAAGATAACGGAAATCTCATAGTACAGGCAACGGAAATCTGCTACACAGGCAACACCCTGTTTTACATTCCTGTGCTGCCCGTGCATTACATGATGCAGGATAAGAAACACCGAAAAGCAGCACGGCTGCTGCTCTGTGTTTTCAGTTACCTGTACCATACCGCACATATTCCGTATTACACCGAGGACAGCTTCCTGTACTGGCAGTATGAAATGGTTTCCGAATGGATAACCAACGACCCCAATGATTGGGAACAGACAGAATATTACGAATATGTGAGCCAGTTACGGGCTGCCCTGCAATACGGGGAAACGATGTTGCGCAGGCTGTGGAATACAGTATACCTTGACCGCTTCGGGGAATGGCTTTCGGATTTCAAACCCAATGACTCTTTTGATAAGCAGTGCTACCGCGTTGCCCAAAAATTTTACAAGCTATGGCAGGATTGTCCTGAAACTTCTATATACTGCCATGCCGATACCAACTGCTTGCCCGATTTTGAAGATGACGGCTATGATGATTATGAATGTATTACTATGGAAAAATACATCGGGTTTGTGGCATCGACTGAGGGATGGCTGTATGAAAACGTACAACAATCGGTAAACGCCTATTTTAATGAAAGCGTATCAAAACAGGAGCCTGTCCTGAAACGCTGCTTTGACGGGCAACCGCAGGACACCGACACCCTCGGTTTTGAATGCCGGTTGTTTCCGCTTCTTAATGAATTGTGCTACCTCTTAAACAATTACGACTATGACACCAAACGTGCAACTGTATCAGCCTAAAGCCGCCCTTGTCGTTTTCACGGCAAGCGGTTTTGCTGCCCCTTATATTGAATATTATGACATGGACGAGCGCGGCTGCCCTGTAAACCCACACCCTTTGACCGTAAGGGAAGCACAAAGCCTCGCCAAAGCCCTTGATACCCGTGAGCACGCAGGCAAGGCGTTCCTGCGCCCCGAGGGCGTACTGCCTGATAATGTGCTGCACCTTGACCCGTCCGAAAACGGCAGTGTGGTATGGTACACCAAGCCACAACGCCAAAAGCTGTACTTTGCCGAAAGCCTTGGATTGGAAAACGGCATGGTTGCCCTGCCTGCACTCGTTTGGAAAGCGAATAAAAAAGAGCTGCAAATCTTTGCACTTAAAGGCACAGCCAAACCCAAAGCCGAAACCCCTTTATATCACGCACCGTTTTTTAACCTCTACCAAAAAGGCTATGTCTGTATGGGAACGGTAAATGTTGCCATTAAATCCGCTGCCAGTTTGGAGGAATTTATTACCGCATGGCACGCCTATTTTTTTGAAAGCTATTTTTCGCACCACATAAACGAACATAGCCCCGTTGGCGTAAACCTGTTTAATCTCTACAAAGAACTTATGGCAGATCCTGAAAAGAAGTTCCCTACCGATACCTTGAGAACCACACCGCTAACCCTTAAAAACCTTTTGTAATGGAAACGAAGATAAAAGCACATTTTACCGCACCCGGACTATTAAACCCCACCAACCCGATAACCGTTTGCCTTATCGGGGCAGGCGGTACAGGCTCACAGGTGCTGACAGGAATGGCACGGATGTCCCACAGCCTGCAACAGTTGGGGCATGCAGGCTTTCAGGTCAGCCTGTGGGACGATGACCACATCACCGATGCCAACCGTGGCAGGCAGTTGTTTGCCGAATGTGAAGTGGGCTTGTCCAAAGCGGCTGTTCTCATCACACGTACCAACAGATTTTTCGGGACAGCCTGGAAAGCCGTGGAAAAGCCCTTTACCCATGATAACGTTACAGGCAGGTATGCGATTTATATTTCCTGCGTTGACAGCGCAGCAGCCCGTTTTGGGATTGCGGAAGTACTGAATGATTTGGATTTGAACGCACACCGTGCCGATGCGCCCCGCTATTGGATGGATTTCGGAAACAGCAGGGACACAGGACAGGTTATACTGTCTACCATCGGTACTATTAAACAACCTGCATCGGAAAAGTTTGTACCTGTGGACAGCCTGCCACAGGTTACCGATGAATTTGCCGAACTGCTCAGGCAGGGTGATAGCGAAGACCTTCCGAGCTGCTCCCTTGCAGAAGCCCTTGAAAAGCAGGATTTGTTTATCAATTCAGTACTGGCACAAATGGGATGTAGCCTTCTGTGGCAGCTCATAAGACAGGGGCTGACCCTTGAGAGGGGCTTCTTTATGAATTTGGGGAATTTTCGCAGCCAACCGTTACCGGTTGGCTGATTACGCTGGATTTCCGGCGCAAAAAGGCAATCCCTCCCTGTGGTCGGGAACGCCTTTTTGCGTTTTAAAAGCGGTGCGCCCCTCAGGCAACAGCATCGGGGAAACCCCTGCTGCATTTGCCCGGCGGGCGCGCTCCCATAAAAGCTTTTGATAAGCTTTACTCGACACCGCACCTTATTTTTAATTGAGATTTTATAGCAGGTTATATGATACACACTTTAAAGCCTCATATTAAATTATGTGTTTTATGGAATTCTTCGATGGTTTTATAGCCTAAAAAAGAATGCCTCCGTTTTTTATTGTGCCAATTTTCTATGTACTCATATACTTCGGCCTTCATTTGTTTTCGCGTTAAAAGTGTGCTTCCATAAATTAATTCCAACTTCAACGATCTGAAAAAACTTTCGCATACAGCATTATCATTATGATTTTGTTTACGGCTCATACTCTGCCTGACAAACTTGTGGGCATTTAAGGCCTTAGAAAACATCTTATTGGCATATTGGACACCTTTATCGGAATGAAAAATCAAATCCTCCGTAATTTTCCTGTTCCTAACCGCCATTTCCCAAGCAGGCAAGCTAGTTTCTTTAGTGGTCATTCCATTACTCAGGCTCCACCCAATAATTTTTCTGTCAAAAAGGTCCATAATTATAGTAAGATATACAAAGCCCCTGACCGTTTGAATATAAGTGATGTCTGAAACCCAGGCTTTGGCAGGTGCAGCAACAATAAACTGCCGGTTTAAAACATTTGGAAATATATAATGGTTGTGATTGGAATCGGTGGTCGGTTGATATTTCCTTTTGGTCTTACTGCGGAGGCCAAGCATTTTCATATAAAGGGTTACCTGTGAACTCTGTATCTTAAAGCCCCGCTCGTGAAGCTCTTTTGTGATTTTTCCGCATCCATAGGTTTGTTTATGTTCATTAAATATGGACACAATCTCCTGTTTGAGTAAAATTATTCGGGATTCCGTATCTGAGAGTTCCTGCTTTTTTCTTCGGTAGTAGGTAGTCCGAGACACGCCCAATACAGCACACATTTTTAAAATTGAAAATTTACCCTTATTCTCTTCAATGAATTCTTTTGTTGCAATTTTTCCATGAATGACAGGTCCGGTGCCTTTTTTCAAAATTTCCAAAGCAACTTCAGAATCTTTAATTTTATTTTCGAGTTCAGTAACTACAGATTGGTTGGGCGTTAATTTTAAGTAACCCGCTCCACAAAAACTTCCTGCCCCGTATTTTGCAAAGTCCTGCCGCCATCTGTTCAGGCAACTTGGCGTAATTCCCAGTTCGCGTTCAATAACGAGAATTTGTCCCTTGCCTCGTTCATAACTTAATTTAACGGCATACTCTTTAAAAGCACGGTCATATTTTTTTATCATCTGAAAGGTGTTATATTATACCCGATGCGTTTATTTGGTACAATTTCCGCAGAAGGCTATCAATGCTTCTTCGATTTGTTTTTTTGTCACAGGATTGTCTGATTGTGCCAATTCAGACTTAAGGGAGTTACAAAAGTTTCTGGGTACAGCATTATCCAAACGATTTCCCTTCCTGCTCATACTCCTGGTGACACATTTCTAAGAGGCCAGTTTACGGGTAAATAGTTTATTGGCATATTGTGGCCCGCGGTCGGAATGAAAGATTAATTCTTGCTCTATTTTTCGGCCTTTGATAGCCATTTCCCAGGCGGGTAGCGATGTTTCTTTTATTGTCTGTCCATCACTAAGGCTCCACCCAATGACTCTCCCGTCAAATAAATCCATAATAATTGTTAGGAATAAAAGCCCTGTTACTGTTTGAATACTCGTTATAGCCGAGACCCAAACCTGATCAGGCTTTTCAGCGTTAAATTGCCGGTTTAAAATGTTAGGAAAAATACAGGGATTATAGGGTATAAATGGTGAACTATACTTGGATTTATTGCTGGTGCTTAGCTTACTTTCCAGGCCGAGTTTTTTCATATAAAAGCTAACCCGAGCAGGTGATAAGTTAGTGCCCCGGCTTTTTAATTCTTCCGAAATTCTTATATTCCCATAGCGCTGTTTGTACTCATAGAATATAGCAGTTATTTCTTGTTCCAATAAAAGACTCTGTAGTTGCCTGGGAGACTTTGCCTGGCTCTTCCATTTATGGTACGTACCCGTTAA
This sequence comes from Cyanobium sp. HWJ4-Hawea, assembly GCF_024345815.1. NCBI lineage: Bacteria > Bacillati > Cyanobacteriota > Cyanophyceae > Synechococcales > Prochlorococcaceae > Cyanobium > Cyanobium sp. HWJ4-Hawea. The sequence continues at coordinate 7,893 of NZ_JAGQBV010000027.1, forward strand.
AATCCCCAAAGCTTTACACATTTTCCATAATGGGTATTTGTCCAAATTCTCCTCAATAAAGTGGAAGATCATAGGTTTCCCCGCAGCGATATGTTTACTTGCTTTCTTAAAAATTTCAACCTGTAGTTCTGAGTCCCTTAGTTTTTTTTCGAGGTTTCTTTTTTGTTCAGAAAACTTTCTTTGCTCAGGATTCCTGATTATTTTTCCGCAAAAGCTTTCTTCCCCAAATTTTTTATAGGCCTCATACCATCTATAAACGATCACATGTGCTACGCCAAGTTCTTTAGCAGCTTTAAAACGATTCTTTTCAAGTACCAGTTTTATTGCATTCTCTTTAAAATCGCGATCGTATACTTTGTGTTTTTCCATTTATGAAAACTCCAATTTAGTATAAATAGTTGTCATAAGATAAGGGCTTGCTGGTAGCATTTTCAATTGTTATTTTTCGCATAGTGAGCTCATAACCTCACGGGAATTGATGTCCAATTTTATTGATTTCATTGCTGCTCTTTCCAGGTTAGGTAACCCTCAAAAAGTCCCGCGATACCTTCAAATTCAATGAAAGCGATCAACTCCTGTCTGCATTTGGTTTTAAAACCTTTGAAACAGGTAATTTTTTGCAATGGGATTGCACTTAGTTCAGCAACCGAGGAAACCTCAACCATTTCAAAAAAGGAGAGCATCCTCTGGCTGAATGAAAATTTACTTTCAGAAAGCTTCATGTGGAGTTTAGATGCAATATATGCCATGGCCTGATCTTTAAATAGTAACCAATGCGGTAAGTGGCATTGACAGGGCCAAAAAAATAGGCGCAGGCAACCACACTTACGGACACTGAGGCACTGGTATACCTAGACTTCGCATAAGCGAGCGCCCACGCCGTAGCATGAGCGTCTCTACTTAGCCTCGAAGTCTTTAAAAATTACCAGTTTTCAGTGACGAGACTTAAAGCAAAAACACTTTAAGATTTTCAATATTTACAACAAAGATAGCAACCTTTGACAAGATGTGCAACGCTACACAAGCGATTGCCTACTTAGAATTTCAGCCGGAGCTTTATAAGGGGCTCTGCCTTTAAAAGGTCTCCGTTCCTTCCCTTAAGACGCTGCCCGCGCCCGCCGTTCTTCTCGACCATTTCGATTTCCAATACCTGCCCCTTGGTTAAGGTAAAAACATCAATTAAGTACACATTCCTTTCCTTACTATTGCCTGCAACGGTAAGGAGTGGCTTGTATAAACGCAGGGGTTCCAGTGTACGTTCCTGGACTACGGTGCGCTTGGCCACCTTGCGGTCAACAATAGCGAAGCGTATAAAATCCGGTGTAAAGGGCACATGTGTTGTATTTTCAGTTTGAATATGGAAATAGTACTTCCCGCCATGTATATAGATGCCCCGCAGTGAGAAGGCAATACCATAGCCTTCGGATTTAACTTTGAGTTGCCTTTCATCCTTGTTATAGAGGGCTTCCATTAATAAGCCTGTCAGCGTGGCCGGCGTTGTACCGAGCGCTTCAAAACGGATGTCGGCAGCCTTGTCCCTGGAAGATGACCGCACACCTTTCGAAAGGTTATGGCTCAGCGCCATGGGTTGGTCGCTATAACAAACGTCAAAGCTGTAGAATTGTCCATCCTCAGTAATTACGGAGAAATTGCTTTCGGTTAGAAAGCCGGCTACTGCCGCTTTCACGCGCAGTACGTTATCGGCATCTTCCGCCTTCCCCGCGACAATGTTGTCGCTGCCCAGATCCACATACCGGATGCCGGAAGGAAAAATAATATGGGAGGTCTTTTCATAGGTTACTTCTATAGCATAGGGTTCCACTTTCCCTAAGGCGATCACCTCATCAGGGTGTACCTGTGCCAAAGTGTTATGCGCGATACCGCATAGCAGTGCGAGCATTGCGATGGTAAACTGTTGTATTTTCATTGGATTTTATATTTTAGTTATTTTTCTTTGATACGAGGAAGACCTGGTAGCCTGCATTCAGGTTTGCCTTTTGGGGCTTTACCCTTTTGGAAAAGTAGCCTGAGATGCCCTGGAGCAGGCCCCTCGTGGCATCCGAAGTGAGCTGCTGCCCCGCATTGCGGTTGATCGTGAAGCCGCCGCCTGCAGCGTTACCCATATTGGCAAGGGTGCCATTCACTGCGGTTACTTCCGGTGCGTACGGCAGGTTGAGCCCTTTCTGCCCGTCAAGGTCATAAGCCGAGAGGTCTACCGGTACGATTCGGCCATTTACTTCAAGGGATACTACCTGCAACTGCAGGCGGCTGGTTTGAAATTTCGCCGTAGCCGTTACGATAAACCCTGTAGGAAGGGTTGCACCACCAAGCCTTGCAGGCTGCAACAGGCGCAATTGTACGCTGCCCTCACCGGTAATTTTCACGGACTGGTGCACGCAGGCCCTGAGCGAGTTGGCAGGCTGCACCATAGTTGCCGGTTTACCCGAGGTATGAAAATTGCTTTTAGCCGCATGTGCTAATTTTTGTAACACCAGCGAATCCGGGACATTCTGTACGAGACGGGATACCACCGATTGCTTTGCCGGTAGTACTTCCAGATAGTTGTGATTTTCTTCCTGTTCGGCTTTATTGGCGATGCTGTCTTTAACCCCGGCTGTCCCGGGGAAATATTTCGCTGCCATCTGATACGATTTTTCCATGAGCTGCAGCCGGTCCAAGGTCCCATTACGGGGCTGGCTTTCCTGCCCGAGCTGCTCCCTAAGCCTTTCATTTTCCTTACGCAACGTTTCCTGCTCGGGGTTTTCCCTGTAAAAACTGCTAAGGGAACGTTGCATGTTCCGGTAGCTGCCCAAAGCGGGGTTAGCCGCCCTTCCCACTGTGGGAGCATCAGGCGCTTCTTCCATCAGGTCGGGCTCTTTAGTCGCACTTGCAGTGCTGTCCGCGTGCCAGTAATCCGATAAGGTCATCAGCGCTTCCCGCTTTGCCCTTTCCTTTTCCCTAAGCATTTCCTGTTCATAGGCTTTGCCTTTATCCGCCGGCAGCGCATCTTCCGTTGCCTGTGGTACCGCATCGTTGATGCCGACCGCACCAGCCTCTGTATTCTCCTTTTCCGAATCCCCGCCGAAAATCAGATACAGGCAAGCTATAAATAGGATTACCATTACAGCAAATACCAGGGGCTTCTTAAGCTTCTCCCTGTTCATCCTGCTGCGATTTCCGTCTCCGGCAGGCTGGCCGCTTTCCAAAGAGCGGTCCTTTTCTTGGTTATTCTCTTTCATTGTTCCCGTTTTTAAGTTCTTTTGTATTTTCTTACTTCGTTCCCTTATCTATGCCGTTTGCTAAGGGGTTCGTGATGTGCTTAATAGGCATCTCTCTTTGTTGCCCGACCTGCACGATGACCTGCACCAGTACTGCCAGCGTGATGACCAGGTAGCCAGCGAAGCTGTAGAGTACCACACGTTTCCTTTGCACCTGCGGCAGCTGCTTCCAGTGGCTGTCCATCTTGTCTAACCACGGTTCCAGCGATAATTGTAGCTTTTTCATAATACAGGTTAGTTAACGTTCCAATACTTCCACATCCTTATTTTCTACTACGCGGAATTGCTCCATCGTAAAACCCTGGGGGTTCTCATCGGACCGTACCGAATTAACCAACAGGCAAGAGGTTACAAGGCTTCTTCGCGTAACATTGCTGGAACGGATGATATATTGCCTGGCATAGGTCCGTACCGTATAAGGATAGCGGTCAAAGTCGCACTGCACGCTGTCCACCTCAGTGCGCTGCTGCACATTTCCCGAGATGATACGTGTGTAGTAGCCTTTTTCTGCAAGGTCCTTGTAATAATTAAAGGCACTTTTATCCGCGAGGTTGAACGCCCTTCTCATGTTACTTTCAATCGCAGCCTTATCCGGTGCGAGTGTAAAAAAAAGCTCGTGGAAGCGCCTGACGTGCTCACGCGCCTCAACGGGTCGGTTCACCGCGGCATCCTGCGAAAGGGCGACCATCAGCGACTTGCCCTGATCCAGTACATACACCTTTTCACGCTGCTCCCGGGCAAAGCGGTACGATTCCCAGACCGCATACCCCGTGATGCACAGGCAGACCGTGGAAAAAATAATGGCATACAGCCGGATCTGCCTGAAACTGTTCTCTATGTTTCTTAAGGTTTTAAATTCCATAATTCTGTTTTAAAAGTTATTGGTTCATTAGCCTCCCACTGATGTTACCCGTAGCGGCTCCCGTGGTTGCGCCTGCGATATTGCCGGCCTTCTGAGTCGCCTGGTTGACATTTCGGGTATAGTTCCCGGCGCCGCCCGCCTGTATGATCCAGCCTGTTACCGTCGGGATGGTAAAATAGCCGATAATGCCGATGATCATGAAAATGATGTATACCGCATTGGAGGTGTCCGGTATAAAGGTGGGGTCGGAAAGCTGCTCAATGTCCCGCTCCAGGATCAGTGACTGTATCTTAGCCAGCATGGCGCTGAACAAATCCGACACCGGAAGCCACAGGTATACGCTGATGTACCGGGTGAGCCATTGGTGCAGCGTGGACTGGAAGCCGTCCCAGACGGAAATAGCGAAAGCGATTGGTCCCAGTATCGACAGCACAATCAGGAAAAAAGTCCTGATGGTATCAATGACAAGGGCTGCTGCCTGGAATAGGATTTCGAGCAGTTCCCGAAACGCATTCCGTATATCCTGCTTCAACTGGTACATCCCACGTTCAAGGTACATCCCCGACATGGTAGCAAGGTCGGAAGGCGACCAGCCCAGTTCTTCGAGCTGGCGGTCAAACTCCTCGTCCGACACTAAGTACGCGGTCTCGGGGTTGCGCAGCATTGCCTCATGCTCCAGCTGATCTTTTTGTGCCTGTAGTGTATTGAGGTCAAGTACCTGTCCCTCCAGTATGCCATGCGTGCCGGTAACCACCGGGCTAAGCACCGCATTCATCGTACCGAGCACCATAGTGGGGAAAAACATGATACACAACCCTAAGGCAAAAGGCCTGAGCAGCGGGAACATATCGATAGGTTCGGCACGGCTGAGCGCCTGCCAGACCTTCAGTGCCACGTAGATTAGCGCACCCAGCCCTGCAAGCCCTTTAGCGACAGCCGCCATTTCTGCCGAGAGCGGGAGCATCTCATCATAGAGTGTGCGCAGCATCTCGTGCAGGTTGCTGAATTCGATTTGCAGTACCATGGCCTACCAGTATTTTTGGCTGGAGGTTCCGTAGAGTTCCAATACGCGCTGGGTATCGTTCCTTTTCTTGGCCCTTATAAAACTGACCGAAATATTCTTATGGGTGTAGTAGCGGACCAGGTTGTAGTAGTCCCTTACTTCGTTGTATACCCTTTCGATAATGTCCATCCGCTCCTTATCGTTGAGGGAAAGCGAAGAGGCATTGATGATCTGGCTCAGCTCATTGAGCAGTTCCGTACTTTCATTAAGCAGCCTGGAATAGCCAAAAGCTATGGCGTTGAGCTCCTGCGGGCTAAAGTTAGGGTCGTTCAGCATATGCCCAAAATTCGTGACATACATATCCGAAATATCGCCGACCAAAAGTACAGTTTGCTGTACCTTGCGTGCATCCCTGACCAGGTTGTTGACGGCTTTCAGGGCATCATAATATTCCTTGCCCTGTTCGTACACCTTCTTGACTTCCTTAAAGCTGTCCAGCGTGTTGCTCGCCGTCGCCGATGTTTCGATAATCTCATTGGCCGTATTAATAATACCCTGCGCATAACTTCCCGGGTCACTTACAACCCATTGCGCCCTTGCCGGTGCGGCTGCCAGTAGCAGGGTAGCCCACACCAAATAAATTGCTTTTTTCATAATATTGATTTTAAGTGTAATAATTATTGCTCACGGCGCTGTGCCGCGATACGCCGGATGGCGAGCTCTACGTTGCCACCCAACTCGGCGGCCAGGTCCATCACTTCCATCTTTTCGCTTTCCTCTGTGGTATAAGCGAGGTACTCCTCAAGGCTCACTTCAGTGGCATACACTGCCGACTGGGTACCCCCAAGGCCGATCCATACTTCCTTGTAAAGCCTGGAGGGATCATTGTTCATGTTAATGGATAGGACCTGCGCTTTTTCTTTTTCAGTCAGTCCCAGCATGGCCTGGATGTCATCAAACTTGTTCATGTACTTGCGCTGGTCCAGCAATATCTTGCAATCCGAATTGTTGATGATGCTTTCCTTTACAATCGGCGAATGTATGATGTCGTCGACTTCCTGTGTAACCACGATAGCCTCACCGAAAAACTTCCGCACCGTTTTGAAGAGGTACTTGATATACTCCGCCATGCCTTCCTTAGCAATGGCTTTCCACGCTTCTTCAATAAGGATCAGCTTGCGCTGGCCCTTGAGCCTGCGCATCTTGTTGATGAAGACTTCCATGATGATAATCGTCACAATCGGGAACAGTATCTTGTGATCTTTAATGGCGTCGATCTCGAAGACGACAAATCGTTTCGCCAGCAGGTCAAGCTGCTTATCCGAATTGAGCAGGTAGTCGTATTCGCCGCCCTTGTAGTAGGGCTCCAGTACATTCAGGAAATTGGCGAGGTCAAAGTCTTTTTCCCGGACTTTCTTATCTTCCAGTACCCCCTTATACTCGTTGCGCACATAGTCGTAAAAGCCATTGAAGGAAGGATGTTCCTCTTCCTGCCTGATACGCCCGATATAGCCGCTTACGGCATTGGAAAGCGCGACCTCTTCTGAGCGTGTTGGCGGTTCGTCGTCCCGTTTCCATAAGGTCAGGATAAGAGTCTTGATACTTTCCCTTTTCTCGATATCAAATACGCCATCATCGGTGTAGAAGGGGTTAAAGGCAATGGGGTTATTTTCCGTATAGGTAAAATATACGCCATCCGCCCCTTTGGTCTTCCCGTGGATAAGTTCGCAAAGCCCCTGGTAGCTGTTACCGGTATCGACCAGTAACACGTGGGCACCCTGCTCGTAATACTGCCGCACCATATGGTTGGTGAAAAACGATTTCCCGCTCCCCGAAGGCCCCAGTATAAATTTATTACGGTTGGTAATAACGCCTTTTTTCATCGGCAGGTCGGAAATATCCAGGTGGATGGGGTTGCCTGTCAGCCGGTCGGCCATCTTCAATCCAAACGGTGACGGTGAATCCCTGTAGTTGGTTTCCTGGCTAAAGAAGCACAGTGCCGGTTCTATGAAAGTATAGAAGCTTTCCTCGCTGGGGAAGTCGCCCGCGTTTCCGGGAATGCCTGCCCAATATAGGGTGGCCGCATCGGTGGTATTGTGCCTGGGCTTGCATTCCATCAGTGCCAGGGCGCTGCCGGTATCATTCTTGAGCTGCTTGAGTTCTGCGGGGTCATCAGACCATGCCATCACATTGAAATGGGCGCGTATGCTCGAAAGGCCGTACGAATGGGCTTCGTTCAGGTAGCGCTCGATCCATTCCTTGTTGATCTGATTACTGCGGCTGTAACGTGCCAGGGAGTGCATGTTTCGGGCAGACTTCTCAAATTTGTTCAGGTTGTCCGCGCTGTTGTCCAGGAACAGGTACTGGTTGTAAATATGGTTGCAGCCCAAAAGCAGCCCGACAGGCCCAGCAAAGGACAGCCGGCAGTCACTACGGTCGGTAGAGAGCTTTTCAAACCTTGTATCGGCGCTGACGCTGCCCGGCAGGTCATCGGTATCGGATAGGGTATGCACGCACAGCCTCTTGTTGCCAACACGCACTTCTTCCCCGTGCAGGGCTATATCCTGCAATGGCTCGGCTTCTGCAGTCGATAAGGTCAGGTACTGATCAAGCAAACCCGGACGTTCCGCCGTTCCTACAATGTCTTCTTCGCTCATCCTTACGATCCTGACAAGCCCTGAATCGTTGATGATACGCTCAAACTGGGCTACGGCTTCCAGAAACTGGTGCACCGTTTCTTTATCACGGGCCTCTTTAGGCACCAGCCTGCCACGGCACAGCGTTGAGAAATTGCTTTGCATCCGCATACGCTCTTTCGTGGTTTTGGTCAGGAACAGGTAGCAGTAATGGTTCAGGAATGGGCGCTCGTTAAAATGCTGCCTGTACGACCTGCCCAAAAAACTTAGCCCGTCTTCGGCAAGGTCAGGCGTATAGCTTTCCTTGATATACCAGTCCTGCTTGTGTACTACAGAATAGTCCGGCAGTGTCTTGACCGCCTTATGCCACGCGGCATGGATGGCCTCATATTCTGCCGAGGCGACCGTAAAAAGTTCCGGTAGCTGCACTATAAAGCAGGCTGTGATATCAGCGTCTTTGCTCAGGATGCAGTTCTCCTCGACAGCCAGTAGCGGGAACTTTTCTTCAAGTGTCCTTTTTTTCGAAGTATTCTTCATGGTTGCTCTTTTTTAAGCTTGGAACGGAGGAACCTGCCTGGTTTTCTGCTGCTCATGATATATTTTGGGTGTCGTTTTTTGGCGGCGAGCTTCATAAGCCCATGCTCGCCATGCTTTTTGTTTAAAGCAAACGTCTGCCATATTAGCAGCGAAGCGCCGCCGACCCCGATCCCAATGCAGGCGTAAGAGCTTACCCCGGCTATGTATAGGATCATGACCAGCACCAGTATCCCGAGCAGCCCACCGGCAAAGATGAAGAGGTACTGTGCCTTCAGTCCCTTAAACTCCACCGTCCTTCCAATCCCTTTGTTGATATTGTACTTGTTCATACTATCCAGGTTACAGGAAGAAGGATTGCAGGATCGTAGCAGCCACAATAAGGAAGATGCAGGCTCCAAACCAGCTGGCCGCTGTTTTGCTGGTGTCCGGATCGCCACTGCTGAATTTGTTGTACACCTTCACTCCACCTATGAGCCCGACGACCGCGCCGATAGCGTAAATGAGTTGTGTGGCCGGGCCGAAATACGAGGTGACCATCTGTGTGGCTTCCGTGATACCTGCCGAACCGTCACCTTGGGCAAAAGCCCCAGTTACTGCCAGCAGCAATGCCGCTGCCAGCAACACTTTTTTTCTTTGCATTTTCATAAGTAAAACATATTAATTTATTGCTCTTATCCCGCGCTTTGCGGGCCTTCGGGACAAAGTTGTGATGCAAATGGAGGTATTATAACTAGGTGGCGGTCGCAGCAAGTGTTTGGTTATGAATGGCTTTCTAAAAAGAAGAAATTAATATTTAGTACATTTGAAAAGTCCAATTTTATAAATCTTATTTTTTAATGTATATATCCAAAGTTAGCCTCGTCAATTACAAAAACTTTGCAAATGCAAATTTTCATTTTAATAAGGGAATTAATACTATCATAGGCGAAAATGCATCTGGGAAAACAAATTTGTTTAAGGCTATAAGATTGCTTTTGGAAGATGCTTCTTTGCAATATGCCTACAAACTCACTGAAGGTGACTTTAATAGAAGTTTAGATAAGAATAAATGGAAAGGGCATTGGATTATAATCAGCATTGAATTTGATGAACTTAATGATGAAGAAGCTATTCAATCTTTATTTATTCATGGAGCTGGCATTGCGGAAGAAGATTATGTAAAAAAAGCTTCTTATAACCTATTCTTTCGTCCTAAGGCAGATATTAGACAAAAGCTGTCTGAACTAGCTGAAGGAGATACTGTTGGATTAGAAACCCTACTTAATGACATTACTATTCAGGATAACTACGAAACTTTCTTTTCAGGAAAAAGCACCGCGGACTTTAATGATCCGGAAATATATAAAGAACTTGTAGGCGATTTTGAAAATGTAATTTTTCCTCCTACAATAGATGCCTCAAAATTTGGGTCGAAAATTCCTCATCAAATGTCCGTGTCTAAGGAAATATCTTTTACCTTTATTCAAGCTCTACGGGATGTTGTAAGTGATTTTCACAATAACAGAACTAATCCATTATTTACACTTTTGAAAAATAAAAGTGGCGACATTAAAGAAGCGGACTATAAGCCCATTAGTGATTTAGTGAATGATCTTAATGAAAGAATTGAAGCACTCCCCGATGTACAAAATATTAGAGACGATATTAAGTCTACAATTCAGGATGCTGTAGGACTTACTTATTCCCCTTCATCCTTATCGATAAAATCTAGCGTTCCTGGAGAAGCAGAAAAACTGCTACAATCTTTAAAGTTATTTATTGGTGAACCTGGAGAAGAATATGAGGGTGGTATACACGAATTAAGCTTGGGTGGCGCTAATCTTATTTTCTTGACCTTAAAACTTTTGGAATTTAAGTATCGAAAATCAAAAGATACCTTTGCTAATTTTCTAATTATTGAGGAACCGGAAGCCCACATACATAATCACATCCAAAAGACTTTATTTGATAAGCTAGATTACGGTGATACACAAATTATATATTCAACGCATTCTACACAAATATCTGAAGTAAGTAATGTAGAGAACATTAATATTCTCGTAAAGAAATTAAACTATGCTGAAGTTTATCAGCCTTCGACCGGATTGAATGCGGAAAGCATAAATCAAATTCAACGCTATTTAGATGCTGTAAGAACTAACTTGCTTTTTGCTAAAGGTGTAATCTTGGTTGAAGGTGATGCAGAAGAAATTTTGATTCCGCTAATGGTCAAGAATGTACTTGGAGTAAGTCTTGATGAACTCGGAATAAGTCTTATAAATATCCGAAGCACTGGATTTGAAAACGTAGCACAGCTCTTTCATGATGATCGAATAAACAGGAAGTGTGCAATTCTTACAGATTTAGATGATGCTATTTGCGATACTACCGAAAATGCTGGCGACAGTGACTACCAAAAAAAATATAAGAAGAAAGTTGCCGGTTCTATGCAAAAAGGGCTAGAAAGAAAAATAAAATTAGATGCATTTGAAGCAGGTAATACTTGGGTAAAAGCTTTTTATGCAAAACATACGTTCGAAATAGATTTTATTACAGAAGGAAATAGTTGGGAAGTTAAGCGATTAATTAAAAATGTTTATGTGGACATAGCAACACGTAATCAAGCAAAGGCAGATATCGAAAATCCTGATGTTGCTGTTTATGGAAAGCGGGTGCTTACAATGGCAAAACAGGAAGGTAAGGGCTGGTTTGCAATTATGCTTGGCAAACATATTTCTTATAAGACTGAAATTCCAGTTTACATTCTTGATGCAATCCTTTTTGCAAAAGAAACCTATTCCTCAAACATTGTTGCTGACATTATCCAGTATAGAATGAATAAACATTTTAAAGATGATAATACTATAGATTTTACAAGTTGTAAAGCGGAACTTTTGAAGTATAGAAATGGACTAAATAAATTGGAAGACTTAGCATTTGACTTTGAGCTTGTACTGCCAGACGACCAAATTTTAACCTTGATAGATAAACTGAAGTAATTATGTTTATTTGGGAAAAAGACAGTATCAATAAGGAGCAGCAAGATGCAATTCTTGAAGATAATAGCGTACTTCTTATTGCTTGTCCCGGAAGCGGTAAAACTAGAACCCTTACATTCAAAATTGCTTATGAGTTAAGTAGGTTGAAATCAGATAAGGAATTCGTTATAGCTATAACCTATACTAATAGGGCTTCCGATGAGATAAAGGAGCGAGTTGAGTTACTAGGTGTCGATACATCACAATTATGGATAGGCACTATCCATTCATTTTGTATGGAATGGATATTAAAACCATACCATCTATATTCTGAAAGATTGAAGAATGGTTACAAAGTTATCAATTCCTTTGATTCAGAAAAGATATTGACCGAATTATGTGGTCCGTATAAAAAAGAGAAAATATCATATTATGATTGTGGTGTTCTTGCTAAAATAGATGGCTTTTACTTAACCTGTCTTGATAGTGCGAAACATAATTCATTAAAAAAGATACTTGGAGAATACTTTAAAGTCCTTGAAAGAAATCGCCAAATTGATTTTGAGCAAATTTTGTTTTATGCATATGAAATACTCAAATCAAAGCCAGTTATTTCTAATATTTTGAGCAAATTATTTCCGTTTGTTTTAATTGACGAGTATCAGGATACCAAAGAAATACAGTATCACATTATATCCAAAATATTATGCGTAAAGAAAGGAACTTCAAAAACACTGATAGTTGGTGATCCAAATCAATCTATTTACGATTCACTGGGAGGGTATCCGATGCCGAAAGATGAGTTAGAAAAATTGTTGGGATTTGAATTGACTTCATTAAGCCTCGACAAAAACTATAGGTCATCTTCGGCTATTATCAGCTATTTTGATTATTATAAAACTTTTGAAACTCCAATTGTAGCCTTTGGGAGTGGAAAAGATTATCCAAGTTCAATCACGTTCAACTTTTCCGTATCAGTCGATGATTTAATTGAAGAACTAGCTCAATTGATATTGTATAATATTGAAAAGGCAGGGATTAGTCCAAATGAAATATGCATCACTGCCCCCCAATGGGTACACATAGCAAGCATTACCAGAAAACTTATCATTCGACTTCCTGATTTCAGTTTTGACGGACCAGGAATGGCACCGTTTTCTCGGGATATTGATAATTTTTGGTTTAAGGTTTCAAGAGTAGCATTGACAGAACCGTCTCCTTTTATGTATGTAAGAAGGTTAAGATGGAGCAAGGAAATATTAAATGAACTGGATTCTGCAGGAGTTGATGTTTCAGATATGACTAGCAAGAAATTTTTGAGAATTTGTAATTCTTTAGAAATTATCGATACCGATGGATTAACTTACCTAAAGTCTTTCTTTAATTCGCTTTGCGAAAAGCTGAAAGTTGTATTACCAAATTATCCTATATTAGATGAACATTTCAATTCATTTTTCGCAAGTTCTGAAAGTAGAATTCAGAGATTGATTGATGAAGGAAATCCATATATCGGAGATATTGAAAACTTCAGAAAAGTATTCAGACAACGAGATGGAATAACAGTATCGACTATCCACGGTACAAAGGGCGAAGAATACGATACAGTTATAGGCTTTGGCTTGGTAGATGGCTATGTTCCACACTTTAATGATAATAACGGTGTTGAAAATTCAAAGAAGTTATTGTATGTATTAGCTTCAAGAGCAAGAAAGAATTTACACCTTATTTCGGAAAAATATAGAAACGTTCATTGGTACCATGCACCCGAAGGAAAACCGCCAACTTCACATTTAGTTGAGTACAATTTCAAATATTTGGATAAGCTGTAATTTAAAAAGGGAGTTTGTTCACACATAATCCCCAATGTCAAAACCACTCAAATCCCTTTCTCGCAAGATGGAAGAACCTTTTTCCATTTCTATTGAAAGTGTGCTATCCAAAAGCTCAGCTATTTTTCGGGAAGCATCTTCCACAGAATTTTCCAATAGGCTAAATAATTCGGTTCCCTGTATTTTTTGAACTATAGCTATCGCTGTTTCCTTTTGGACTGGTTCCAATTCTTCTTTTTGGAGCAACACACCCACGGAGCTTAGTTCTTCAAAGTCAAAACCTTGGGCAAAACCATCTTCTGTGCCGTAGGCCGCGTACCTTGCCATTTCTTCTTCCTCCTCTTTCCAGTCCGATAATGTTTTTTCAGCCACTTCAGACCCTTCCTGCGGAAGTTCAGAAACTTGATAATTTTCCGTATTTCTATTGTCAAAATTATCGGTTGTGCTTAAAGTACTTTCCCTTTTGCTTTGGGCGGTAATACTGGGGGATGAATAATTGGAAGCATCTTTCATGCTCCCAATAATATCCGGCAATACGGCCATTGGTTTTTCTTTTTGCAGTACGCTGTTTTTCCCTTTCTTTCCTTGCACTATTACATATACTAATAACGCGACTGCCACTACTAACAGGCATATAATAATTGTTTCCATAGTTACAATATTGGTTTATACTTATCATCAAAACTCTTTTTAATCTCGTCACCAAACTCTTTGAAGTGATACTCCAGTAAGTTTTCCAGATAGGAATACAGGCTTACTTTGTCTTCGCCGATAATCTGTACGATACGTGTAAGCCTCTCATGGAAATCCTGACGGATATAGACTGATTTTCCCAAACGGGCGTTCCCTTCAGTATTTCGTAAAAACAAGGTTTCGTAGTCCGCTGAGATATTCTTTCGTGCCTTTTTCTCTTTACTTACTGAAGATTCTTTCGTGGGGTTTTGCCCATTTGGGGCAGCTTTCGGCTCAAGCCCTTCCTTACGGACACCTCCTGCCATCATAGACATCAGGTACTGCTCATCAATCTCCCCGCTGTCGCTGTTTTTTTTATCTTCCTTTTCCATATCCATTACAATTTCAGTATTTGTAAAAACTCATTGATAAAGGCATCAAGATTGCAGCCCTCCATCAGGCGCTCATCGGCTGGTAACAAGGTGGACCGAAATACTGCCTTTGCATCAGGTTCGCTTTCTTTCCTGAAACGCACACTACTTGCAATAGCAGATCCCATCAGGTTGATCCCAAGCGAACGGATAAATTCCCCATAGGATTCATACAAAGGGTTGCGCTCCCTGCCATCCACCAGGTTCCAGAAAAGGTAAACTTCTCTTATGGTAACACTTTGCTGTTTCATCAGTACGTCGGTTATCAATTGGGTAAAAACCAAGGTGCTTTGCATGACCACACGATCGGCAATTATGGGTGTAAAAACGTAGTGCATCCCTGCCAGTGCTTTAATGATCCCTGCCGAGTTTACCGTTCCGGGCAGGTCAAAAAATAGTATGTGTATGGGGACTTCTGACGAGGCGATAAACTCCTGGGCAGCTTCAAGCACTTTTTCCGCTTTTTGCTGAAGGATCGGATAGGCTTTTTTATTAAGGGTCAGGAATTGCCGGTGCGCAATCTTTTTAAACGCTTCATTTTCCATTACAGCTTTCATATCCCGTTCACGCATCTGCGCCAGGCTGTACTGGGGGAAGTCGCAGTCGAATACCGCAACATTGTATCCCAAACGGTAGTGCATCGCACTTGCTACAAGACTTGTAAAAGTGCTTTTACCAACACCTCCCTTTTGGGAAGCAAAGGTTACAAATAATGTGTTGTGCTGTGTTTCCATATTGTTCTCCGTAATTATTTATAGTTATTTGATGCCATACCACTTTACCGATACAGTTATAGTTATACAGTTCTGCGTAAGCGGGTATTTATGGCTGCTATTATGTGTATAGTAGCGGACAACGGTATGCTTGGACGGGTACATGACTATATTTATATTGACACTTACATACCTACATCCTTACTTTTTTATCTATCTTTTTATAACTGCCTGCCAGTCTGCCTATACAGCGTTCCTTGTATTCTGTTGTACCAGTGTAGCTACGTAATTACGTTTATA
This sequence comes from Cyanobium sp. HWJ4-Hawea, assembly GCF_024345815.1. Classification (NCBI taxonomy): domain Bacteria; kingdom Bacillati; phylum Cyanobacteriota; class Cyanophyceae; order Synechococcales; family Prochlorococcaceae; genus Cyanobium; species Cyanobium sp. HWJ4-Hawea. The sequence goes on from NZ_JAGQBV010000027.1 coordinate 23,111, forward strand.
CATAGCAACGTAGTTACAAATGCAGGAGCAATAGTAAACTGCTAATTCGCAGATTTTCTCCTTTGGAAGTGATGGGCATTATACGTCTTTCCTCGGCACTGATTTGGCTATCAATGCTTTGAACAACAAGTATTTACTTTGCAAGTAACAAAGTGATTATCTCCAAATATGGATAAACGGCAGGAAGCCGTTTTCATCCGTGCTAAACTTAATCCGTCGTGCAGGACGGATTTTCCTTTCTCGGGAAAGGAGCAAGTTATGTTTTGAGGCACCCGAAATGCAATCGGTGCCTCAAAACAACTTGCCCTTGCAGGGAGCTGGAACATCCCTCCGAAGTCGGGTGTTTTAACTTTAAAATGGATTGATGATGAAAGAAGCGGATAAGGAAAATAGAAAAAGTGGGGGGCGTAAGCCAAAGCTTAACCCAAGTACCCACCGGCATGTATTTCGTCTCAATGACGAAGAAAACGCAAAACTGTTGTCACTGTATGAGGCCTCCGGCATGCACAATAAAGCAAAGTTTATCATTTCGCTTTTGCTGGAGAGGGAAATTAAAGTGGTAAAAATTGATATGCAGGCGATGGAATACCATACGCAGTTGACAAAATTTTATGCAATTTTCAGGTCAGTGGGCGTGAATTATAACCAGGTAGTAAAAATATTGTACCGCAATTTTTCTGAAAAAAAAGCAGGAGCTTACCTCTTCAGGCTGGAAAAGCAGACCATTGAAATGGCTGCGCTGTGCAACAAAATGATTGAGCTAACCAAGCTATTTGAATCACGATACCTCAATAAGCAGTAAAAATGATTGCCAAAATCGGTAAGGGTATAAATATTTTCGGTGCTGTTTCCTATAACCAACTCAAAGTGGCTAAGGAAAATGGCAAGGTTTTACTTGCCCATAAGTTACCCGACCCGCTTGATGGCCACTTGACTGTAGCACAAATCTGTCGGTCCTTTGAGCCGTACCTGTTGGCTAATAACAAAACTGAAAAGCCGGTTAGGCATATCTCCCTGAATCCCGATCCTTCCGATAAAGTCAGTGATGAGCGCTTCATGAAGATGGCGGAGCAATATATGAAAGAAATGGGGTACGCCAGCCAGCCTTACATCGTCTACAAGCACACTGATATTGAGCGTACCCACATCCATATCGTGACAACCTGCGTACAAATAGATGGCAGCAAGATCAACGACAGTTATGACCACCACCGTTCCATGGCCGCTTGCCGTAACCTTGAAAGGGAATTTAACCTGAGATCAGCGAATGAAAAAACACAGCAAAATGACAAGCCTTTTTTCAAGCCTGTTAACTATGCCAAAGGCGACATAAAAAGCCAGATTGCAGCAGTTATCCGGTATTTGCCTCAATATTATTTGTTCCCTAACCTAGGTACATACAATGCACTACTATCTCTTTTTAATATTACATGCGAGCAGGCAAGCGGTGAAGCCGGTAGCAAGCCCAAAAAAGGGCTTATCTACTTTGCCCTTGACGCTAAAGGAGAAAAAGCGGGTAATCCATTTAAATCTTCCTTGTTCGGCCGGCATGCAGGTTTGGAGCATCTTGAAATACATTTTGGAAAGTCTAAAATGGTATTGGCAAAGCATCCTTCAAAGGCAATACTTAAAAATACTGTTGAAGCTGCTATGCATATGGCTAAGGGGGAGATGGATTTTAAAAAACAACTGCTCGGACAGGGTATCAATGTAGTTGTACGCCGTAATGCTGATGGACGCGTCTATGGCATAACATTTATTGACCACGAGTCACGAAGCGTCTGGAATGGCTCGCAGTTAGGTAAGCACCTTTCCGCCAATATATTTGATGACTGGTGGGGCAAAAGAGTAAAAACAAATACCGCCCCAGGGTTTCTTAAAAAGCAAGCCTCCCCTGAGATTAAAGAAGACGAGCTGGCCGCCCCTTTTCAATTTTTGGATGTAAAATGTGATGAGGGACTGGTTACTGCTTTAGGAAGCCTGTTGCCGGAGGGCCAGGGGGAAGACTATGAAGAACGCGATTTTGAAAACAGGATGAAGAAAAAAAGAAAGCGTAGTAGAGGCATATAAGGAAACGCGATTGTTTTCCATTATTAGTAATTCACAGTAAATTACTATCACAGATGCTCTTGTTTTTGAGATATCCAAAGAGTGGTTTTTCCTTCACAAAGTTGTATATATTTGAGGATATTTACAAGTTAGCAGAAATTATATGAAAAGTGAAGCCGTAAAACAATTTGGATTGATAATAATAGAATCATTACCTGATAATGAAGCTAAAACTGGTTATAATCTACATAAGTCCACAGTTTTATACAAAACTTTTCAAGAACCAAATTTAAATTCTGAATTTTATGATATCAATAATAGAACTGATTTTTTTCAACTTTTAAAAAAGTTAGTTCATAAAGCTGTGATCGAGAACCATTTTTTTATTCTTCATTTTGAAATTCATGGTTACAATGACGGTGTAGAATTAAAAAATAGTGAGCGTATAAGTTGGGAAGAAATGATTCCTTATTTTAGAGAAATAAATATCCACTTTCATAATTTTCTAGCTATTTATTTAGCTGTTTGTAGAGGAGCGAATATTATAAAGTTTATTAATCCTCTTGAAAGAGCTCCATTTAGAGTATTAATATCAAGTGAAAAGGATATATATGTTCATCATTTAATTACAGGATTTGAAAAATTTTACGAACACTTTTTTTTCTCATATGACGCTGAAGAAGCTGTTGAAGAGTATAATTCTATTATTACTGATAAAAAAGATAGATTAGTCCTTGTGACTAGTCAATATTGTTTTGATACAATTGCAGATATTGAAAGAGAAACCGCAGATAAACCAACATTAATAAATCGTTACAAGGTATTTCTTTATGAACGTAACCCATATTTGAAATATTTTCCAGACGAGTATGTTGAAAAAATTGCGGAACAAGAATTAAAAAAGGATTTTAATAATTTGAAAACAAAAAGAGATTATTTCTTAATGACAGATTTACAGGAATGAATTCTGCTAACACAGGTTTTGCCCTATTGCATTTTTTGTAATTAATTTAAAGTGTGTTTTATATCTTTGAAATGGTGATTATTCGAAAGTTAAGGCTTCTTTAGTCTGCAACATCGCAAAGCCTTAAACCATTGGCAGACATTTTTCAAAACAAACCGCAAATGAAAAAACAAATAGTAAAAACCTTGACAATAATTGTTACTTTGACAGCTTGTAATAATTCTAACAAGACGAATGACGACAATATTACAAAAGCAAACAGCTTGAAAAACGATATGCAAATTGTGGTTGTCGAACCGAAGAATAATGTAAATGGTAATATTAAAGGTAAGTTCGGAGGTTGTGGGTATAATTACACTCCAAATGAAGAAAGTATTGATTTATACGAACCTAGACCAAGAGAATTAAGCCAAATCAACTCCATCTTAAAATTTTCTGGCTTAGCTTCAAATTTTAAAATTTATAGTTCTTCAATTGACAATGCAATTGCAACAATCATTGACAATGAACGGTATATTTTATATGACCCCAAATTATTATCTTATACAGATAGTAAATCTGGTAGCTATTGGTCTTCAATGTCAATTTTGGCACACGAAATCGGACATCATCTTTCTGGACACACAATTACAAGTAAAGGTTCAAATCCAAAAGACGAGTTAGAGGCTGACAAATATTCAGGTTTTGTATTATACAAGTTAGGAGCAACGCTTGAAGATGCTACAAATGCAATAAGAACTTTGGGAAGTGAAACTGGCTCGACAACACATCCTCCAAAATCTGAAAGAATAAAAGCAATAGCCCAAGGCTGGAATGAAGCAAGTCAAACACGATATAACGGTGCAATTCCACCACCACCAAATGACAACGCAAATGACTTTCCAACTTACGATGTAAACAGTTTAATACGTGAAGAATATAGAGCCGCAGAAAATAGTGACATCTGGTATGGCAAATATCACTTTCTCTATGGAATAATTACAGAAGTATCAAAAGATTTAGGCGAAGTAAAAGTACATATTGTAAAATCAAGTCCATCTTTTGCTAACGACTTTCGAGATATAAAAAATGAAGATTGGACTGTATATTTAGACCAAACAAGTTGGGCTGGAGAAAATGAAATGAGCCATTCGGCTTCAATGAATTTACCTTATTTATTAGTTCCAGGCAGAAGAATTAAATTTGCAATGGTTGAAGGTTATCCAGGTTGTGGAACTTCCGCAAATGGGATGTGGTTTTTCACATATTTAAAAGGACTAAATGGAAACAGCTTCTAATAAAACCCCTTCCAACATCGGTTTGGCAATATAGCAGCTGAAGTGCTTCTATGAAACATTTTCGCAAGGTAACAGCCGTAATTCTATTGAACTTTTGTGCTAAAAATCCTCCACTGCGCCAAGCTCCAAACCGTTAATCCAATTTAATGTATAGAAAACAAATCAGTCCAATTACAGCCGAATAATTCTTTGATTAAAAAGGAAGACAATTGTTGATTATGAAGACTATCAATTTCTATTTGCTTTGCAAGAAGCCAACTAGTGCATCGGAGAGCCATACACTACAGTCAAAACTTTACCTAACTTTAAACTTTTTAAGTTCAATCCCTTGAATTTAAAAAATTGAAACATGCAGGGAGAAGATGATGTAAGAGGGTTGGCCAAGATAATGGCATTCATGCGCGCAGTAAGTATTTTGCTGGTACTGATGCACTTTTACTGGTTTTGTTACGGAGTGTTTTATGATAAGGGTTGGACGTTACAACTGGTCAATAAAATTTTGTCTGGTTTCCAGGACAAAGCAGGCCTGTTCTCTGAGGTGCTGTACACAAAGCTTTTCGCATTAGTATTGTTAGCCCTCAGCTGCCTGGGTACCAAAGGGGTTAAAAATGAAAAGGTCACTTGGCGCAAGATCAACAGCGTATTTGCCGCGGGTTTACTGTTGTTTTTTTTCAATACACCACTGTTGAGGGCCTTTGGTACTACTGGGGTAGTCTTGTATATTCTTACAACGGGCGCCGGATATATTTCCATGATGGTGGCAGGTGTTTGGATGTCACGTTTGCTGCGTAACAACCTCATGGATGATGTATTTAATATGGAGAACGAAAGCTTCCGGCAGGAAACACAATTAATGCAAAACGAGTATTCGGTAAACCTTCCTACCAAATTCTATTACGAGGGGAAATGGAACAACGGCTGGATCAATATTGTAAACCCCTTCAGGGCGACCATTGTGCTGGGAACGCCCGGTTCCGGTAAGTCGTATGCCGTGGTTAATAATTATATTAGGCAGCACATTGAGAAAGGCTTTTCCATGTACATCTATGATTTTAAGTTCGATGACCTTTCCACTATAGCTTACAACCACCTGCTCAGGCATGCAGACAGGTATGTGATAAAGCCAAAGTTCTATGTCATCAACTTTGATGACCCACGGCGCAGTCATCGCTGCAATCCCATAAACCCCGATTTTATGACCGACATTTCCGATGCCTACGAATCGGCGTACACCATTATGTTGAATCTCAACAGGAACTGGATACAAAAGCAGGGCGATTTCTTTGTCGAATCTCCTATCATCCTTTTGGCAGCTATTATATGGTATTTAAAGATCTATGACAATGGCAGGTACTGTACGTTTCCCCATGCTATAGAATTACTGAATAAAAAATATTCCGATGTGTTTACCATCCTGACATCCTATCCCGACCTGGAGAACTATCTCTCGCCATTTATGGATGCTTGGCAGGGCGGTGCCCAGGACCAATTGCAGGGACAGATCGCATCGGCAAAAATACCGCTGTCGAGGATGATCTCGCCGCAGCTCTACTGGGTAATGACAGGGGATGACTTTTCCCTTGATATCAACAACCCGAAAGAACCCAAAATACTGTGCGTGGGCAACAACCCCGACCGCCAGAACATTTATTCTGCTGCGCTTGGGCTTTATAACTCCAGGATTGTAAAACTGATCAATAAAAAAGGCCAACTGAAAAGTTCGGTTATAATTGACGAGCTGCCTACAATTTATTTTCGTGGACTGGATAACCTTATTGCCACCGCCCGCAGCAACAAAGTGGCCGTATGCCTGGGCTTTCAGGATTACTCACAGCTGACAAGGGATTATGGGGATAAAGAGAGTAAGGTGATACAAAATACCGTCGGGAACATCTTTAGCGGCCAGGTTGTAGGGGAGACCGCCAAGAGCCTGTCAGAGCGCTTCGGTAAGGTGCTGCAGAAACGCCAAAGCATGACCATCAATCGGAATGATAAATCTACCTCTATATCCACGCAACTGGACAGCCTTA
>NZ_JAGQBV010000028.1:0-29011 GCF_024345815.1 Cyanobium sp. HWJ4-Hawea
TCCTCGAGCTCAAGCGCCAACAGGCCCTAATACTCGGCTTCGCCAATTGGGCCCAGCTGAGTTTGGTTTCGAAAATGGCCGACTCCGTGGCGAGCGTAGAAAAACTGCTCGAGGAGCTAAGGGCAGCCGCCTACCCCATGGCCCAGGCAGAAATAGAAGAATTACGTGCCTGTGCCGGGCGCCATGGGGCAGGGGAAGCGAAGGATTTTCAGCCGTGGGATGTCAGCTTCTGGGCCGAAAAGGTGCGCCAGGAAAACTTTGATCTAGATAGCGAAGCCCTCAGACCCTATTTCCCCCTGGGGCAAGTGCTGGATGGTCTATTTGGCCTCTGCCAGCGGCTGTTCGCCATTCGCATCGTTGCTGCTCCAGGTGATGCGCCAGCGGATGCGCCCACCTGGCACCAGGATGTCCGCTATTTCCAGGTGCTTGATGAGCAATCCGGCGAAACCATTGCTGCTTTCTACCTAGATCCCTTCAGCCGTCCGGGCAGTAAGCGGGGCGGGGCCTGGATGGATGAATGTCTCGGTCGCTCCGTCAACAGGCAGGGCCAACCGGTGCTTCCGGTGGCTTACCTGATCTGCAACCAAAGCCCGCCGGTGGGTGAGGTGCCAAGCCTGATGACCTTTGAGGAAGTGGAGACCCTCTTCCATGAATTCGGCCATGGCCTCCAGCACATGCTCACCACCGTGGATCGCCCCCAGGCCGCCGGCATCAACAACGTGGAATGGGATGCGGTGGAGCTACCCAGCCAGTTCATGGAGAACTGGTGCTACGAGAGGGGAACCCTGATGGGCATGGCGCGCCACTGGCAGAGCGGGCAGCCCCTGCCGGAGGCCGACTACCAGAAATTGCTGGCAGCACGCACCTTCATGGGAGGCAATGCCACCCTGCGCCAGGTGCACTTTGCACTCACGGACCTGCAGCTTCATGGCAGCTGGAGCCCCGAATGCGGCCAAACACCGGAGCAAATGCGGCGCCACCTGGCAAAAACCACCACGGTGCTGCCCCCCATCCCCGAAGACGCCTTTCTCTGCTCCTTCAGCCACATCTTCGCCGGTGGCTACGCAGCGGGCTACTACTCCTACAAGTGGGCCGAGGTGCTCAGCTCGGATGCCTTCAGCGCCTTTGAGGAGGCTGGTTTAGGGGAGGAAGCTGAAATTGTTGAGCTGGGTAGCCGTTTTCGCGCCACGGTGCTGGCCATGGGGGGGAGCAGCTCCCCAGCCGAAATCTTTGAGGCTTTCCGCGGTCGTCCCCCATCAAGCGCAGCCCTAATCCGCCATTCCGGCCTGGTTCGGCAGTGAATTTGGTGGCCCCCAGGGGTGATCAAGCTGATATTGACCCCCTTGCCATTGATCCAACTTGGCCGTCGCCCGTTCCCCTGCTGGGATTTGAGGCAGCCCTGGAGCAAACGATCTTTCAATCAGGCCTAAGCAGAAAACAGCTCATCGAAAGGCTGTTGGCAGACGTGCAAAAGCCAGCACTGCTGCCCCTGCTGTGGCTACTGCCCAAGCGCTGGAAATTGGCCCCAGCCCAGCTGCCGCCAAGGCTGCAAACCCTGGCGGGCGTCGTGGAGCGGGGCCTCCTAAGCCCCATTGTGCTGGCAGCCCTAGTCGACGACCTCTGCCACCTGCTGCCACCAGCCCCGGTGGGCGGCCAACCGGGGGCGGTTGAACCAGGCATTAGCCAGAAAGAGAGCAAGGCCAAATCGGCCCTTGAATGCTGGTCGCAGGATTCCACCCTGGATGGTCCCCTTCCCCAGGACGAAACAAGCTGGCTGGCCGAAAATTCACAGGATTATGGCCAGATTTCTGAACAAACCCAGCCAACCACTCCGTCTACCCCCAGGCGCAGCCAGCAGCTGAATGGTGGTCTGAACTGGCAAAACATCGGACTGGCAAACGGCCCATCAGCCCCCCAACGGACCAGGAACCGGACCACGGCCCAATTGCTTAATCGCCTCGGCGCAAACCTGATCTCGGGCCCACAGGGCATGGAGATCAGAAAGATGGGGGGAGCCTCAAGCTCCAGGGCCTGGATGGCATCCCTCCAGGCCAATGGCTGGCAAGTGCGCGCCCAACTCAGGGCAAGCGTCGCCAGTTTTGGATTGGGGGCCAGCCTCGAGATTCCCGGTCAAGGCTGGGCCCAGGTGCCACTAGCGCTGCCGATGCGCACGGGCATGCTCTCTAGTTCTGGCACCGAAATTCAAACCCTGCTGCCCCACAGCTGCCTCGAACTGCAATTGGGGCGCGAGCAGACGACAATCACTCTTCAGTACTACCAAGGCACCGAGGGAATGTGCGGCTGGGAGGCGATGAACGATCTAAATCGCCCCTGGCAAAACAACCGCGATAACGGAACTGTGCGTTACATCGGCGAATGCTTTAGGGGCGAAGCATTGCTCGATTTAATGGACCTCTGCGATTGGATTGCCCTAGTACACAATCAAGAGGCAAGCGAGCATCGCCTGAGGATTGGGGGCTACGGCAGCCTGGGATTTTGCATTGATAGCTCAGCCCTGCTACAGCAGGCCAGTACGGGCCAATGCGACCTATACCCAATTCTGCTGACAAGCATATGGCGCCAACGGCTTCAGGAGCGCTCAAATCAATTGGCCAAAGGAATAGGAGAGGAGCTCAGCGATGGCCATATTCGGGCGGCGGCGCGCTACGGCGAAGCCCTGGAGCAACTACCCCTAGATCTCTCTCCCCAAGGTGGTGAGGCCTGCCTCGAGGCAAAACGACGCATGCGGGCCAGCCAGCCCCTTTCAAGTCCCTTTCTATTACTACAGCAGCCCCACTAATTCAGGGGAAAGAACCGGCAGAAGAAGCGGGAACCAAATTACCAGTATCTATAAAACTACCAACAATTGCACCAATCACCTGTTCTCGATTGACCAGGGCAAATGGGCCCGTTGATCCGTTGTGGGACATGCCAGGAATAAGAGATTGCTCAACTAATCCCTGGAGGCAAACCTTATTCCAATTGGATAGGGGTAAAAGGGGCGAACGGCCGGGATAGGCCACCTGACCCAGGGCAGCAACCGGATCACGGGTGCCAACAATCATATGGATCTGATCCACATTATTCAAAATCTGATTACCACTAAAAACCCCACAACAACTAACAATACGGATCGGAGCACGGCAGATACGCCTTAGATAGTCGGCAACGCCCATGGCCATTTCAGCGCCTCCGCTGTAGCCCAATAAAACAATCTCAACGCCAGGAGAATATCCAATTTCTGCCAGCCGCATGGCAATTTTCAAAGAAAGCTCATAGTTGAGGATTGGCCCATAGCGCCGGTCAGAAGAAATCCCCACCTTTATCACATTATTTCCCTGCACTAACACCGCACAAATTAGCTGCACCAACCAATTGCGGTGGTGCTCCTGAAGGGCGAAAACCCTGCGCCAAAACCAGGCACTGCCAGCCTCATCTATCAAGGCCACAGGCATAACCGTATAGGTCTCTAGCCCCCGAAGCAGGCGGGTATCGGCAGGCAGCCTCTGCTCAAGGTCCTGCAGAAAGTCAGAGATTCTGGGTGGGTGTTCGCGCTCGACTTGGTGAATGCCATCAAGATAAATCACGTATCGGCGTGGTTTAACCGAAGGAACATCCAAGCAATCATTCGATGATCCTCCCGCAAAAAGGTCGACGGGCTGGGGCAACCCCTGGAGCCAACCCTCCCAAAATGCAAATTGGGTAAACAGCGAATAAATCCCGGCGGTGGGGATCAGCAGCAACACAAAGGCCAAGGCCAACTGGATTAACAAACCCAAGTCGGCAAGCGACAGCACCGACAACAGGAGGCCGAAACCATGGCTGAATACCAGCACTGCCGTAACCAGGGCAATCACAAGCACGAGGGTTAGGGCCCTCAGTGCCGTCCGCTGGCTCCGCCGCTGGAGCTCCCCAGGCAGACCTTGCAAGGAGGAGACGCTCAAGAATCGAGCTCCGAAGCAAGCTTGCTATAGGACTGCCGCCAACTCTGGCGAAATTCAATCCAAATCAACCAGAGGGCAAGCAGAAAACCCGGGGTCGAAAGTAGTAGGGCTTCGGCATAGGGAAGACCAAAACGGGCATGCAGCAACGTAATCACATTGAGATGCACCATTAACCAAATTGCCAGGGCGATCAAATCCCCCACATAGGGTGCCGCCACAAAAAAATAGAAAAGAACGGGCAGTAAGCAGACAGCGGTGCCGTTGAGAAACACTGAGGGATGGACCGTCTTGGATGCGTAAAGACTCAACAGCAACATGTCGATGAAGCAATTCACCACAAATGCCAGGGAGAGAACTAATCCATCCAACAGCACATGCCAAAGCAACTGCCTGGCGTTGAGCCGATTTGCCAGCAGGGCAAACACATGCGACAAAGACATGGAAAGGCCCACCAGGAGCAGCATGCCCAGGCCCACATCGGCCTGCACAAGCCAGCTACCAAGGTGGGCCAGCAGATTATCTATGGAACCAAAGAGACCAGCCAAAGCTTCCGCCAATGGGGGTATGGCCTAGGCGGTTTTAAGGGTCGGACGGTTGACGATCCAAATCACATAAATGGAGAGAATTGCACAGTAGAAGCACCAAACTGAATTGAAGGTTGCGGCGTAGGTCAACCAGGTCAGGAAGATTGAGACGAAAATCAAGACTCCGAAAAGTTTGACAGCCTTGTCCCTAAGCACCACAAGAGGGAGCACAATGAAGGCCCAGTAGATCATCTCGCCAACGGGCTCAGTTGTCACAAAGTTGTGAATCACACTGTGCAAGCCAGAGATGTCGTAAAGCATCCTGCCAGTGGTCAGGTTTGGCTGTACGAGCGGCGGACTAAAGAGCAATGGCACATAGAAAGCAATGCCCAGCACAGTTGCCACAATGGCAACCCACTTGAGGCGATGACGAAGGGCGCTGGACTCGTGGACCCGCGCTATGGCATAGGCACTCCACGGTATCCATATCATCCAGAAACAATAGGCAAAAAATAGGAATCCCAGGGATGAAATTCGAGTCCAGGGTTCAACGCTGTCGTGTTTAACAAACGTCCAGACAAAGCCCTCAATCAGCTGTTGAATGCCAAAGAACATCGGCACCATCGCCAGGGGCACATAGGACGGTTGATCCGTCTTGCGGGCGATGTGGGTGCTGTAAATACCCAGGGGAATCAGGATCGCCGAAGCAGTAAAACTGGCGGATGCCGAAAAGCACATAAAAAGGATGGACACCTACCCACTCTTTTTAGACAGACCAAACCAAGAATGCCAAGCAAGAAAACATTATTCGTAATGACCTGAAGACCATGGGGCCAGCAGGGCCTGGCCAAGCCTCTCCAGGGCTAGGGGATGCACGATCAACTGCCGGTGAGTCCATACGGGTAGGCGGTATCTCGGGCCCAGGGGTAAAATCGCCCGCCAACCGGGAAACACGGTGATGTCCGTGGCAGAGAAAAAACTCTCGCAGCTGACCCCCCTAAGGGCATCGGGCTGCTGGTTGAGGCGCCGCAACAGGGAACTGCCAACCTTCATATCTGCGATCCCCGGCAGCAACCAGCGCGGCACCAGCTGGGCCGCCAGCGTGCCCTGCTGGGGGCTGCCCACACTCCAAAAACGTCGGGTGCGGCGGTGGCCCCCCAACTCCTGGAGCCAAATGCGGCCAATCACCCCCCCCATCGAAAAGCCAAGCAAATCGATTGGCTGCCCAGGGCCATAACGCGACTGAATCAGGCCATCGAGATCCCGGGCCAGGCTGCCAAGGTCGACAGCACCAAGCCGGTGGGGCAGGTGGGGCACCAACCTTTCCGGCCGGCCAGCACCCAAATGGGCCTCCAGGCGGCGAAACAAATTTGGGGTATCCCAGAGACCGTGGACCATCACCAAAGGGATTGGGCAGTGGTCACCTTGGGTGGCACCTTCCCTGGCCCCCAGCTCCAATTCGCCCTTAAGGTCCAAGCCCAAAATCAAACCTTGTGGTACGGGCCACCCTGCTGGATGGTGATCGCCCTGTAAAGCTGCTCCAGCAACAGCAGGCGCGCGATCTCGTGGGGGAAGGTCATGGGCGACAGGCTCCAACTGTGGTGGGCACGGGCCCTCAGATCGGGGGCAATACCTTCAGCACCGCCGATCACCAGGGCCAAACGCTCGGAGGCAAGGCTTTCCAGCTCCTGGGAGAAGCTCACTGAATTGGCGAGGGTGCCCTCCTCCGTAAGCACTACAAGCCGTTCCTCTGGCTTAAGCAGGGCAGAAATCGCCGCAGCTTCCCTGGCCGGAGAGGAATCCTTCACCTCCACCACCTGCAGGCCAGGAAGACGCTTCAGGTAGACATCGGCCCCCTCCTGCAACCAACGCTTGCGCACCTTGCCAACGGCAATCAAGCGGACCCGGGAAGGATTGAGCACAGCAACAGGCGAAAGGGAACGTGCAAAACTCGTAAATCAATAGCAGCCAGGTCGTTGGTAAGCCCTTCAGCCACGCTCCTGGAGGCCCTATCCCCGATTGCCAGCCGTTTCGCCCTGCCGGCCCCGGTTGTGGAGATTTCCCCCCTGGGCAGGGGCAACGTAAACGACACCTATTTAGTTGTCACCGCTGGCAAGGAAGCCCAGCGCTTCGTCTTGCAGAAGATCAACCAGCGGGTATTCCCCAGGTGTGACCTGGTGATGCAGAACATCCAGCAGCTGGTGGAGCACGGTGAACTGCTGGCCAAAAGCCCCAATTCCTGGCTCCATGGCGAGCGCTGGCAAGTGCCCAGGACCGTTGCCGTGCCAGAAAACGGCCAAACCTGGCTGGAGGTCGAAGGCGAAACCTGGCGCCTGCTGACCTTTGTGGAGAAGGCCCACTCCCTCGAAATCCTGAGCACCCCAGTCCAGGCCCGCGAAATTGGCCGAGGCCTAGGCCTCTTCCATCGTCTAGTAAGTGGCATGCCGGCCGCGGAGCTCCACGACACCTTGCCCGGCTTTCACATAACTCCGCTCTATCTGCAGAACTTCAAGTCAAGCCTGGCCCAGGCCCGCAGCTCCCAGGCCCTCCAGGCAAATCAGGAACTGGAAGCCTGCCTGGCCTTTGTGGCCGAGCGAGAGCAGCTGGCTCCGGTGCTGGAAGCGGCTAGGGAGCGGGGCGAATTAAGGCAACGGCCCATCCACGGCGATCCCAAGATCAACAACGTGATGCTGTGCAGCGAATCGGGTTGCGCCATTGCCCTGGTGGATCTCGACACGGTGAAACCGGGGCTGTTGCACTACGACATTGGCGATTGCTGCCGCTCTGCCTGTAATCCGCTTGGTGAGGAGACCCGAGATTTTTCGTCTGTGGTATTCGATCTAGAGCGCTGCGAAGCAATCCTGGAGGGCTATTGCGGCGCCGTTGGAGATACCCTTTCAGCGCAGGATTTCAACTACATCTACACGGCGATTCGCCTGATCAGCTTCGAACTGGGGCTGAGATTTCTAACTGACCACCTGGCCGGCAACACCTATTTCAAGGTTAGCCGCCCCGGCCACAACCTAGATCGTGCAAGGGTTCAATTCCAACTGACCAAGAGCATAGAAAGCCAGCAAATTCAAATTGAAGCCATTATCGAGAAGCTCCGTAGATGAATGAAATAGTGGCCAAGCAATCATTTCAGCTGAAGCCTTTTATCGGTGACAACCAACCAGCAGGGTCCCCAGGTAAACCTGAGATCGCAATTAGCGGCTGGGCAGAGCGCTCTACAGGCCAAAATTTGCTGCGGATCCACTACAGACTTGAGGGAGATTTACAAAAGATCTTAATCCCAGATAGAGTTCAAAAAGCGAGCCGCTGTGACAACCTCTGGCAGAACACCTGTTTCGAATGGTTTGGCGCTGTAGCGGGCCAGGCTCCCTACTGGGAATGCAACCTCTCCCCCAGTGGCGATTGGAATCTCTATCGGCTTGCGGATTACAGACAAGCATTAGAGGTGGACCAGAGTGCAGAAAATCTTGGCTTTGCGGTGGCCCGGCAGGAAAACATTCTTAGCCTCGATCTGAGTTGCCCATTGCCACCCGCCCTTGGCCATGCCCAAACCCTGGAGCTGGGAATCTGCGCCGTGATCAAATCCCGCCGAAGCGCCAAAATTCCCCAAAATTCAATTATTGATCTCAGCTACTGGGCCCTAGCCCACCCAGGAGAAGAAGCCGATTTCCATAACCGCCAGGGCTGGACCCTAAGCCTGTAGGGGCCAGCGGCGGCAGCGCTGGATTGCAACTATGCCATCAAAGCCAGCAATGGGAGCCGCACACTTGCGCAATTCCAATTGTATTGCCACCGGACCATACAACTGCTCAATCGCCATCAGAATTTGTTCGCTGTAGTGCTCAATGGTGCGACAGACCATACTGCTGGCCTGCCTTTGGAGAAGCTGAACCACCTGGCTGTAATCGAGGCAAGAAGCCAGATCGTCGGAGCTGGCGGCGGCGGCCAAGCCAGCAGCGTCTAGGCCCAGTTGCAGATCCAGCTCAAACCACTGGCCACAGATGCGCTCACTTTCCAGCACTCCCACATGGGCCCAGAGCCTTAGGCCACGCACCACAATCGAAGCCCTATCCATGCTTTAGACCTACAGAGGCAGGCTGCGATGGCTGAAGCAACGGGCACCGGAGGCGTAATCGCCGGCCACATGGCCGTCGCCCCGCAGTCGGTAGCGATAGGTCACCAGACCCTCCAAGCCCACCGGGCCCCTGGGCGGCAGGGTTTGGGTGCTGATGCCCACCTCAGCACCAAAGCCGTAGCGGAAACCATCGGCAAAGCGGGTGGAGCAATTCAGATAGACCCCGGCACTATCAACCGCCGCCAAGAAGCGATCAGCCGTTGCCTGGTCGGTTGTGCAAATGGCGTCGGTGTGGCGCGAACCATGGCTGCGGATGTGCCCTAGGGCCCCTTCAAGATCAGCAATTACCTTCACCGCCAGGATCAAATCGGAATACTCCGTGCCCCAATCTGCCTCGGTGGCTCGATTTTCCACACCGAGGGCCTGGGCTGCTGGGTCGCCCCGCAGCTCCACCCCGGCCTGGCCAAAGGCCGGAATCGCCAGGGCAAGGAAATCGGCGGCGATCGCCTGGTGAACCAGCAGGGTTTCGATGGCATTACAGGCAGCTGGGTACTGGATTTTTGAATCCAACGCCACCGCTAGGGCCTGGGGCAGATCCGCCGCCTGATCCACATATAAATGGCATATCCCATCGGCATGGCCAAGCACCGGGATGCGGGTGTTGTCCTGGATGAAGCGCACCAGCTCATTGGAGCCGCGGGGAATGATCAGATCGACCAGCCCATCAAGCTTCAATAAACCCAAGCTTTCCTCACGGCTGGTAAGGAGTTCGAGGCAACCCGCAGAAACCACACTGGCGGCAAGGCCCCCACGCAGGGCCTCCAGGATTGCGGCACAGCTGGCGGAGGCCTCGCGCCCCCCCTTGAGCAGGGCGCCATTGCCCGAGCGAATTGCCAGAGAGGCAATCTGCATCACCGCATCGGGGCGCGCTTCGAAGATCACCCCCACCACCCCCAGGGGAACGGTGATCCGCTCCAGGGTCAGGCCCTGGTCGAGTTCGGTGTGGAGTTGGCGGCGACCCAGGGGATCTGCCAGGGCGGCCACCTGGCGCACGCCGGCGATGGCAGCGTCGAGTTTGGCCGCATCCAACTTCAGGCGGGCCACCAGTGCCGGGGTCAAACCTTCCAGGGCCGCTGCGTCGAGGTCCGCCCGGTTGGCCTCGAGGATCGATTCCCGCGCGGCCTCCAGGGCATCGGCCATAGCCACCACGGCCAACTGCCTCTGCGCATCGGTGCTTTGGCCCAGGGCCATGGCGGCGCGGCGGACCACTGCGGCCCGCTGGATCAAATCAGAACTCGGATCGGGAACGGCCATGGCCAGGAGCTTTAGCCCCCCATCATCTCCAGCCAAGGGCCAACCTGGCTGCACCAAGCCGGCCGGCCCCATTGCCGAGGGCGCAGGGCTGAATCTCCAGCCCCTCCCGACTAACCGCCTGCACCCGCTCCTGCACCTGGGCCCAGACGGCCGGCAGGAAGTAGGGGCTGGCCGCGCCTAAGCCACCGCCAATCAGAACGCGCTCCGGGGTGAATTGATAGACAAGCGAACTAATGCCCACCCCCAGCAAGCGGCCGTACTCAGCCCAGATCGCCAGGGATTCCGGCTCGCCAGCTGACGCTCGCTGGACCAACTCAGCTGGATCTAGGGGGCTCAAACGGCGCAGGCCGGCCGCACTGCAGTACTGCTCAAGGGAGCCCCGATTGCCGCTGTGGCAAACAGGACCCTCAGCATTAATTGAGATAAGGCCGGGTTCTGGCGCCGCACCGCCGCGCCCCGTAAACAACTTGCCATCGAGATAAACAGCCCCCCCCACTCCGGTGCCGAGGGTCAACAGCAACACATCACTGCAGCCCTGGGCCGCCCCAAGCCAATGCTCACCCACCAGGGCGCAGTTGGCATCGTTGGCCAGGGTGATCTGCCGTTCCAGCATCGGCTCCAGCCAATCGGCCAGGGGCACATCTATCCACCCGGGCAAATTGATCGCCACCCGAGCCACCCGGCCGCTGCGGTCCGCCGGACCGGGATGGCCGATCCCCACCCGCGGGGCAAGGCGCTCCGGATCCAATTGTTGAATAGCCTCGGCAATCGCAACCGAAACTGCTCCAGGCATGGCCGGTTGGGGAGTGGGCAGCTCCAAACCAGCCAGCAGCTCGCCTGCACCGTTGAAGCGGCCCAATTTGATGGCGGTGCCGCCCAGGTCCACACCGATAACTTGTTCGATCGAACTGGGCATTACAAAGGCAGGGTGAATAGGGGCTAGGGGATCGCTAATAGGGGCCTTGATGGGAATCAAAAGCGCAGAAACAATTGCAACTGGCCGCCGACAGCACCCTGGCTGTCAACAGTCCCCTGCAGATTGATCAAATCAGATGCCCTGTAGTTGAGGTTGAGCTGGGGAGGCACATCGGATCGATTCGGAGCCGCCAAAATTGATGTATTGAAGCGTTGGGTGATATCAAGACCAATTTCCGAACCCAGCACCAGTTGCGGTGGCACCTGGCCGGAGCGCTGGCTGGTGGTGCCGTTTACGTAGGTATTCACAAAAATGGGATAGAGCGCAAAGCTGACCCGCTGGCCAAGGGCATCACTCAATCCGCCCAGCACCGGTGAAAGCAGGGTCTGGCCGAGGGCCGTGGCCAGGGCCGCACCGGCCTGGCCAGCCGCCAATCCGGCAAGGGTGTTGCCGCCAATCAGCGCCAGGAGCCGGTCCTCAGGCAGGGGAGGGGAACTGCGCAGTTTCAGGTTGCGGGCAAGCTGGTCGGCCGGGCCGCTGACACTTAAATAGACCTTGACCAAATTCAACTGGTTCAACGAACTCAAGCTGCCCTGGTTGGAATAGTTTTCGAGGGAGGGGCCCAGGGGGGTCCCGAGGCTGTTGCCGGGCAGATTGAGGCTGTCGGATATGCGCGTTTGCAGGGCGATGTCGATGTAGGGGATCAACCCCATGGAGGGGGTAAAGACAGCGACGTTTGGATTGGCTTGATCCAGGCTAAAGCTGGTGGTAAAGAGGCTTAAGCGGCCCTTCTGCAGCCGCACCACCCCGGAAAGCGAAAGGCTGGGGTCCAGGCGCCCATTCAGTCGGAGCGAGCCGGCCGTACCAAAACTCGCCACATTCGGCACCCCAACCATCAGATCGGGGCCAAGCTTGAGCCGCAGGTTGTTGAAACCCAAAGCCGAAAAGCGCGGCATCGCCTCCCGCACGGAGGCACTGGATGCACTTTCAAGTTCTGGCCCCAGTAGCACCAGAGGTTTCTGGAAATTCCAGCGCTGTTCCAGCAACTCGTTCACTGAGCTGCTGGGGCGGCCACCGCCAGCGGGCACCATTTCGCCAGGCGCCACGTTGATGCTGCCCTTGGAAATCGCCAGGTCGCCGGCCATCTGCATCGAAGTCAGGCCACCGTCGATCTGGAGTTCACCATTGGCCAGGGCCTTGATCCGGGGGAGGGAAAAGGGCACTGCCTTGATGCCTATTACCAATCCCCGCTTGGCTGGATTGGGAATGCCCGGATTGGAATTACCAGGATTTGAATTTGGCAGTGGTTTCAACAGCCCCAGGATTCCCTTGCCCTCAATGCGGCCGGCGGCGCCGACCTTGGCAGAAAGTTCCTGCACCACCACCTGCTGAAAATCAAACAAGGCCAGGAGCTGGACCGATGCCAATTTCTGGCCAATAAATCCCAATTCGGCATCCCTCACCCTCAAGAAGCCATTTGCAATCGGATCTGCAACGCTGCCGCGCACCAACAGCTGTAGATCCGCCCGGCCCCGTTGCCAATCCACGGCCGGTTCCGCTAGCCGGGTCAAGAAGCGCAGGCCATCATCCCGACTGGCTAGGCGCAACTCCAGGCCCTGGGCCTGGGCATCGAGTGGCACTTTCCCAGCCAGCTCGAGGGAATTCTGGGCCCCCGCACCCTGCAGGGCCAGGTCAAGCACCAGGTTGTCTGTCTCCAGGGCAATACGACCGCGCTTGAGCTCGAGGGCGGTGTCCTGCAGGGCCGCACCACTGAGCCCCAGGTCCAGGCTGAATTGGGGACGCTTGCCCCCGAGGCGAAACCGTCCCTGGGCCAGCAGGGAGCCCCGTAGCTGCTGGGGCACTGGGGTCAGCAGCGCCAAAAGCGAGAGGGGCAAATTGGCCACACTGAAACTGCCGTCGCCGCTAAAAAGTGGCCCCTGGAGGGTGATTTGCACAGGCTCCAGGCCGAGGGCCCTGTCCTGGTCGTTGTCCGCCTGCCAGAGGTGGGCCTTGACCGTCAAGCCCAGCTTGGCGGCGGCAATGCTGGATCCCCCAAGGCTGAGATCGGCGTCGACTAGAGCCCGTAAGCGCTCGATTTTTTCAAGGGAGGTGCTGTTGGCCTGGCGATCGGCTCGAGCTGCCGCAAGATGTTCCTGGGCAGCTAGCAAGGCGGCCAGTTGCTGCTGCAGCGATTGGCCCAGGCTGTCGATGGCAAGCAGGCCCAGGTCCTGGGCTTTGCCCTGGCGGGCCAGGCCAGCGCCCCGCCACTGGGGGGCTGCGGCCACCAGCTGCCTTAAAAATTTGTCGGAAAGCTGGCGAGCCTGGAAATTGGCCCTAAATAGGCCCTGCCAGCGGCCGCCCCAGTCGAAGTCAAGTTGGCCTCCCCCGAGGGGCAACAGGGAACCCTTGGCAGAAAATTGGCGGTTGCGATAGGAACCCTCGACCGTGGCTGAACGGGCCCAGACCCCCAAAAAGACCGGCCGATCAAGCGCTGCCCTGACCCCAAAACCCAAGGGCTGAAGGGTTAGGTCACCCTGGCCGCTGAGGCCCCCCGACAGGGGTTGAAGGCGCCGACTTGGCCCCAGGGCCAACTGGACCCCATCTAGGGGGAGGTTTTGGGCCTGCCAGCGGTATAGGCGGGGCGTGCCCTGCAGCACCAGGCTGCCGCCTTGGCGCTGCAACCGCAGCTGAATTGGCACCCAACTGCGGTTGAAATCGGCCGTCAAAAGGCCTGGGCTGCCTGGGGTTTGGGGGCGTAACTCCAGGCGCCCCCCACCAGCGGCATTACCCAGCCAACTGCCGGCCCAGGCCTCCCTTGAGCCGAGGGGGCCCGCGCCGGGTTGGTCAAGTTGTAATTGCAGGTTGGGGGTGATGGCCCCCAGTCGACCAACCAGCTGGCCCTGGCCAGACACCACCCCCTGCAGTGGTGCGCCCACCAGGCCGCCTAGGCGGGCCAGGGGCATGGGGGCAAGGGCGAGATCCAGCTGGAGTTCGCCGCTGCCCAGGCCGCCCCTAGGGCCAAGGGCAACGGGCAGGCGGCCGGAGGCCTGCAGATAGCTACTGCGGAAGTGTTGAAGCCTTAGGAGCGAGTTTTGCCAAGCCAAAGCTGCCTGCCAGGGGCCCACCAGGGGATTTGTCGCCTGACGCGCCTGGACCTCTAGCTGGCTCTGATTACGGGCCAGGCCCAATTGGAGGTTGCCCTGGATCGGCTGGCGCCCTAGCCAGCTCTGCTGGGCTGTTCCCTGCTGGAGGTCATGGGGCCTGAGCTGCCAGTTGGCCTGGGCCTTCAGCGGGGGCAGGCCCTTGGCGAAGGGCCCCAGGGTTGCTTTGCCCTTTAGCCAGGAACCCTGTCGCTGAAGCAGCAGCCTGTCGAAAACCACAGAACCCCTTGGGCCCCTGCCACTCCAATGGCCGCGCCCTTGGAAATTGCCCTGGAGCTTGCCCCACTGCCAGAGCAGGGGCTTGAGCGCAAAACTGTTGCCCTGGCAGCGCAGCTCAAGGCGGGAAATCCGCAATGGCCCTGCCGGAGCCGCCTGATGCCAGGCCAAATCCCTTGCCAGCAGTTTTCCCCCACAGCTGGGCTGCTGGTGCTGCCAGCCCCACTTCAGCAAGCCAGCCACGGAACCCTTGAGCTGGACGGGAAGTCCTAGGGCCGGTGCCAGAGCACCAAGGTCCAGGAACTTAGATCCCAGATGGCCGTACCAGCGGCGGTCGCCCCAATTGCCCCCAAGCCCAATCTGCAGGGATCCGGCCGGGTTAATCGGTCCCCGCCCAGCCGGGGAGCTGGGACGCACCGTTGCCTTCAGGTCCAATTGATGCAGGTGCGGCTGAATCGCAAATCTGCCGGTCAGCAAAAGGGGCTGCTTGCCCTTGCCAATCCGCACTTCGGCGGCATCGCGCAGCCGGAAGCGAAGATCCAGGCGTGGAGCTTTCTGACCAACGGCAGGAGGCCCCAAGACCCAATACTGGCCCTGGCGATTGGGCCTGAGCTCGGCCCGCACCCCCTCCAGGCCGATCTGAACAACCGGTGTTGAGCTGATCAAGCTGGCCCCCAGGTCCAGGCTGACGGAGCCGCCCGTTGAGGACAGCTGGGATTGATCCGCAGGGCCTGGCCCCAGGCGAGTGGGACCCACCCGCACCCCGCCCCAACCGAGGCCCTGGTAGGCGCCGAGGCTGAATGGATGGCCCATCACCCGGGCCACCTGGCTCTCCAGCACCGGATTCCAGCGGGCAAAAAATTGCCTGAGGGCCTGGTCCACCAGCCAATGGGAGGTCCAAAGGGATCCCCCTGCAACCACAGCCACCAGGGCCGTGACCCGAAGGGCCAGGGCGGAGGGCCTGCGGCTGGGTTGGAAGCCTTGCTCAGGCACCTAAGCCATCCCCCGGGGCCTTGCTTGCCTTGTTTGAGCGCAATATAGGGGCGTTGTCGAGAGCAAATCTCCCGTGGGCATGGCCGCCGATCCGATCCTGTTCGTGGCAGGCCAGTGGCTGGGGGCAGCGAGCGGGGCCCTGGCGGTTGTCACCATCACGGCCTACCTGGCCCGCTGGGGCATTCGCTTCCGGTTGGTGGGGGTAACCAGCTTCACGGCCCTACTTTCCCTTTCCTGCCTGGCATTTGCGATCAGCTACACCCCCCGGGTCAGCCTGGAGGGGGCAGTAAGTGTGCCGTTGGTTTTCGATAACGGCAGCGACCTGGTAATCGCTGCGGCTCCAGCTGATTTGCCCCCCGCCAGCTACGAGCCCACCGTGCAGCAGGTGGCCCAAAATCTGCGCAGCAGCGGCCGCAGTTCCCCTGATGGCCTGGTCCATGTCCGCCTGCGCCGGGTGGAAACCGTCGGCCCTGGCATTAGCAAACCAGTGGTGCTGGCCGAGGTGACCCGTGATCTGGCCAGCGGCAGCGTCACCCCGGGCCGGTGATCTAGGCAGATGGCCCTAAAGCTTCCGGCCCATTTCTCAAGAGAGCTGAAACAGCTTGACCAGGCAAATTTAGCCAGCTGGCCCCAACTCGCCGCAATCAACGACGCCGATCTACGGCGCCTAGGCCGGCAGGGGGGAGCCAGTGAGGCAAGGCTGATCAAGCTGCGCGGCCAGGCCCGCCTGATCGTGGAGGTGGGCCTTGAGCCAGAGGAAGCCGCCCTACTGCTCTACGCAGGTGTGGCCACCAGCCAGGGGCTGGCCGAGGCCGATGCCCACCAGTTGCTTGTCCAAATGGGGCGCCTGCAACGCAGCCTCACGGGGATGGCGGCACCGTTGCTGGATCTGACAACCCTGCGGAGCTGGATCCTTAGGGCCAAGAAGAGAAAACCCAGGATGCAAACTGACCACAGCTGATCGCCGGGGGATCATGGCGCTCCTTAGGTATATGCATGCGGGTTAAAACCATGCAACTCAAATCGCTTGCCAGGGGATGGGCCTTCCTGGCCGCCCTAAGCCTGGGAGCTACTAACCCGGCCTGGGCCCAATCCCAGCTACTTGAAAAAGTTAAGCAAAATCCAGCTGAAGCAAAGCAAATCTGCTCAGAACTGCGCCAGCTCAACAGCTCGGGGATCAGCTCAACCTCCCCCCAGGCCATCAAGGTAATCGCCAAGCAAAACAACCTTTCACCCATGGATGCTGAGGTTCTCAGCACCTACGTGATCGGGCTCCACTGCCCTGATGTGCGCTGAGTGGGTGGAGATGGCGTCACCGGCCAAGACGTCAGAGGCCAAGGCGTCATAGGGCCTTGCGTCACCTGGCAAGACGTCTCGATGGCCTGCACCGATGGCATCCAGCTAGTCAGCCGGCTCTGGAGCCCCCCTGGCAAAGGCCCCTGGCCCGCCCTGTTAATGCGTCAGCCCTACGCCAGGGCCATCGCCTCCAGCGTCACCTATGCCCATCCGGCCTGGTACGCCCAGCACGGTTTTCTGGTAGTGGTCCAGGACGTGCGGGGCCGGGGAGATTCCGGAGGAGATTTTCAAGGATTCACCCAGGAGGCCCGAGATGGCGCCGACACCATCAGCTGGCTTCGCCAACTGCCCCAATGCAATGGACGAGTTGGCAGCTACGGCTTCTCTTACCAGGGCCTAACCCAGCTACTCAACGACAGCAGCAGCTCAGATGCAGCTTCCCTGCCCAACTGCCTGGCCCCGGCCATGGCGGGCCTTGATGAGCGGCTGCATTGGGCCAGTGAGGGCGGAGCCCACTGGTGGGCCCTGGGGCTGGGCTGGGGCCTACAGCTGGCGGCCCAACGCTGCCAAAGGGATTCAGACCTGGAAGGTTGGCAAAAAATTCGGACAAGCCTCGAAGACGGCAGCTTCCTAAACGAAGGCCTCCAGCTCCTGGAGAGCTACGACCCCTCGGGCATGGCCCTGGCCTGGTTGCGGCAAGACCCCCGAAAGGCCCAGGGCTGGGTGCGCCACCAACCGCCAGAAGCCCTGCTGAGGAAACCGATGCTGCTCATTGGCGGCTGGCATGACCCCCATCTGCGCGGGGTGTTGGATCTATGGGAACGAAGCCGAAGGGCGGGGGGAGATCCCCAGCTGCGCATAGGGGCCTGGGGCCACCTGCATTGGCCTGGTGGGGCCGATGCCATGCAACTGGCCTTTTTTCAGCACCATCTCCAGGACAAAGCCCTACCCCAAAACCACCAGGAGCAATTGGCCTACCAGGCCAGAGTTCATGGCCCCTGGGGCCCAGGGCCCAAGCAGGAGGCGCCGATCTACTGGGAACTCCATCCTGAAAATGCATCTGCCCAGGATCCGGACCAGGATTGGAGCCAGTATTTGGTGCATGACCCCTGGCGGCCGGTGCCGGGGCGCGGCGGCCACCTCGGCCTCGATGCTGGGCCCTGTGATCGGGCCGATCTCGATGCCCGCAACGACGTGGTCTGCTTCAGCAGTGCGCCGCTGGAGCAGCCGTTCACCCTGCTGGGCAGGCCCAGGCTGGAGCTGGCAATTTCCGCCGATCAACCGGGCTTTGATCTTTGCGCCTGCCTCTCGGTGCTGCACACCAATGGCTCGGTGCGCCAGCTCTGTACTGGTGTGGCCCGCTTCCTAGGTGAGCACTGCATGGAAAAAAGAATTCGCCAGCTGGAGTTCCAACCCCTGATGGTCCAGCTCGAGCCAGGAGAGCGCCTGCGCCTATCGCTGGCCGCCAGTGCCTGGCCCCAGATCGCCCTAAATCCTGGCGATGGCACCATGCCGATGGGAGGCAACAGCGCCAACCATCGCGTGATCAGCCTGGAACTCGGCAAACCAAGCCTTGGCGTTTATCCCCTGCTTGGCGAGCAACCCGGCGTCAATTAGGGCAAACTGTGGCCGCGAATGATTTTTAGGGCCCCGATGCAGCGCTTTTTTGATTCTCTCAGCAAAACGCTGCTAGCCAGCGCCCTAGTGGGAGGGGGCTTAATCGCGGGTCCGATACTGCCAAATCGCCCTGCTTTTGCCCAGACACCCAGCGTTATCGACGCTGCTGCCCTCACACCAGTTAGTGAAACCCCCCTGAGTGTGGAGCAGGCCAGGGCCGCCGCCAATACGGTTCTAGATGCGGTCAAGCGTCGCGATGGCAATGCCCGCTACAACCAATTCGCCGACGAACTCAAGGCCGTAACCAGTCCGTCAATGGTGCAACGCACCATGAAAAGCTGGCCCAAGCTGTTGAGCTGGAAAGTCCTGGGGGTGAGCCGCGGCAGCAGGAGCACCACCGTGGAGACGGCCCTGACCACCTCGGCCGGCATTCGAAACGTATTTATCGTTTTTAACAGCAAGGCCAAATTGATTGGCTATCACATTGACCGTTCCGATCTCTCCGACTCAAAAGTAGCTATTCAGTTCGTCCAGACCCTGGCCGATGGCCAATACATCAGTGCGCGTGGTTTCCTGAGCCTGGATCTGCAAAAAGATGTCAGTGCAGCGGCCCTGCAACAGAAATGGCAAGAGCTGCAGCAACTCACCGGCAATTTTGTTCGCGTCAAAAGGGCCGTTGAGGCCAGCAGCAACAGCACGGGCAAATTGGTGCTGGTTTTAACAGAGTTCAATCGCCTCACCGACACCCTGTTTGTGGTGATGGGACCCAACAACCAAATCACCGGGATCGACTTCCCCATCGATCCGCTCAAGCCTGAGCCCGTGCGCTGAGGCGAAGAGATCCTGGCGGCGCCTAAGCTCGCGGCTCACGCGGCTGGACGATGGGCTTGCTCAACCTCGAATGGATGGTGCAAGACGGCCAGCGCCTTGCTGAATGCCGCCACGATCACCCATTTGCGGTGCTCGGCCCCCAGCCCCTCGATAGCGGCGGCTGGGTAGTGAGGGTGTGGATGCCCGAGGCGGAAAGGGTTGAGTTGATCGCCGGGGGGCAAAGCCAGACCCTGGAGTGCCCCAACCATCCCTGGGTATTCGAGACCAAATTTGAGCAGAAGCCAAGCAGCGGCTATCAACTAAAGGTTTTGCGGGCTGGCATTGAGCACATCCAGCACGACCCCTGGGCATTCCGCGAGGAATGGATGGGTGAGCTGGATCAACTGCTCTTTGCCGAGGGCAACCACCACCACATCTGGCAGCGCATGGGCGCCCACCTGGTGGAACGCGATGGCATTGCCGGGGTGATGTTCTGCCTGTGGGCACCAAATGCCCTCAGCGTGGCTGTTCTGGGGGATTTCAACGGCTGGGATGGCCGCCACCACCCAATGCAGTCAAGGCTGGGCGGCGGCTGGGAGTTGTTTATCCCTGGCCTGGAAGCCGGCCAGATCTACAAATATGAAGTGCGGGCCCAAAACGGGCATTGCTATCAAAAATCCGATCCCTATGGCTTCCGGCACCAGGTAAGGCCCGACAACGGCTCCGTAGTGGCCCCCCTGGCTGGTTACACCTGGGCAGACAACGAATGGATTGCCGAGCGTGACAGCCGCAACCCCCTCGATCAGCCCGTTTCGGTCTACGAGATGCACCTAGGCAGCTGGATGCACGCCAGCGCCGACCAGCCCTACATCGAGGCCGATGGCACGGCCCGGCCCCCCGTGGCTGCCGCCGATCTCAAACCCGGTGCCCGCCTGCTCACCTACCCCGAACTGGCCGACCAGGTAATCCCCTACGTGAAGGCCAGGGGTTTCACCCACATAGAATTGATGCCGATCTCAGAGCATCCCTTCGATGGCTCCTGGGGGTATCAGGTAACGGGCTGGTATGCCCCCACCAGCCGGTTCGGCAGCCCCGATGAATTCCGGGCCTTTGTGGATCGCTGCCACGCCGAGGGCATTGGCGTGATCCTCGACTGGGTGCCAGGCCACTTCCCTAAGGACGCCCACGGCCTGGCCTTCTTCGATGGGGCCCATCTCTACGAGCACGCCGACCCCCGCATTGGCGAGCACAAGGAATGGGGCACCCTTATTTTCAATTACAGCCGCAATGAAGTTCGCAACTTCCTGGTAGCCAACCTGATCTATTGGTTTGAACAATTCCACATCGATGGAATTCGGGTGGATGCGGTGGCTTCGATGCTCTATCGCGACTACCTGCGCCCCGATGGGGAGTGGCTAGCCAATGAGCACGGTGGCCGGGAAAACACCGAGGCCGTGCAGTTCCTCCAGCAGGCCAACCATGTGCTGTTTGAACACTTCCCTGGAGCCCTTTCCATTGCCGAGGAATCCACCACCTGGCCGATGGTGACCCAGCCCACAAATATCGGAGGCCTGGGCTTCAATCTGAAGTGGAACATGGGCTGGATGCACGACATGCTCGATTATTTCGAGCTGGATCCCTGGTTCCGCCAGTTCCATCAGAACAATGTGACGTTCTCGATCTGGTACGCCTTCACCGAGAACTTCATGCTCGCCCTCAGCCACGACGAAGTGGTGCATGGCAAGAGCCATTTACTCCACAAAATGCCAGGCGACGACTGGCAAAAGTTTGCAAACGTGCGGGCCCTGCTGGCCTACATGTGGACCCACCCCGGCAAGAAGACGATCTTCATGGGGATGGAGTTTGGCCAACGTTCCGAATGGAACGTGTGGGGAGATCTGCAGTGGGAACTGCTCCAACACAGCGCCCACCAGGGCCTCCAACTGCTGGTGGACGATCTCAACGTCTTCTACAAATCGGAGCGGGCCCTCTGGGGCGACGACTTCAGCGAATTCGGCTTCCAGTGGATCGATTGCAACGACAACCGGCACTCAATCATTAGCTTCATGCGCCGCGAAAGCGCCACGGGTCGCTGGCTGGTGGTGGTGGCCAACTTCACCCCCCAGAGCCATTCCCATTACCGGGTTGGCGTGCCCATGGACGGCTTTTACGAGGAGGTGTTCAACACCGATGCCGAGCGTTACGGCGGCAGCAACCTCGGCAACCTCGGCGGCAAGTTCACCGATGAATGGGGCATGCACAGCTATGAGCAGTCCCTCGATCTGTGTCTACCCCCTCTGTCGGTGCTGGTCTTCAGGCGCGATGAAAAACGCAGCCAGCTCGCCATTGCCGACAGCTGTGAAGAAGCCCCCACCAGCGGGGCACTGCTCGGGTAAGTTCGCCCCTGGCCTCCTTTTTAACCATGACCGGAACCGCCCCCCTGCTGCTGCGCGCCGCCCAAGGTGAGCAGGTGGAGCGGCCGCCGGTCTGGATGATGCGCCAGGCGGGCCGCTACATGAAGGTTTACCGGGATCTGCGGGATCGCCATCCCGGTTTTCGCGAGCGCTCGGAAAACCCCGATCTCTCCTATGAGATCTCGATGCAGCCATTTCGCGCCTTCAAGCCCGATGGCGTAATCCTCTTTTCCGACATCCTCACCCCCCTGCCAGGCATGGGGATTGATTTCGACATCGTCGAGAGCCAGGGGCCCCTGATCCAGGACCCCATCCGCACCATGGCCCAGGTGGAGGCCCTGCGCCCCCTCCAACCGGCAGAGACCATGCCATTTGTGGGTGAGGTGCTCAGCCGCCTACGGGAGTCGGTGGGCAATGAAGCCGCCGTGCTCGGCTTTGTGGGTGCCCCCTGGACCCTGGCCGCCTACGTGGTAGAAGGCAAGAGCAGCAAGAGCTATGCCGTTATTAAGCAAATGGCCTTCCGGGAGCCAGCCCTGCTGCACCGGCTGCTCGACCACTTCGCCAACTCGATCGCCACCTACCTGCGCTACCAGATCGACTCCGGAGCCCAGGTGGTGCAAATGTTTGATTCATGGGCAGGCCAGCTCAGCCCAATCGACTACGACAGCTTCGCCGCTCCGTATCAGAAGAAGGTGGTGGATCTGGTCAAGCAAACCCACCCCAACACCCCCTTCATCCTCTACATCTCAGGCAGCGCAGGCGTGATCGAGCGGATGGCCCGCACCGGTGTCGACATCGTTTCGCTCGACTGGACCGTGGACATGGCCGAGGGCCTGGCCCGGTTGCCCGAGCATGTGGGCGTGCAGGGCAACGTTGATCCCGGGCTGCTGTTTGGTACCCCCGCAGCAATCCAGGAGCGCATCGACGACACGGTGCGCAAGGCCAGGGGCCGCAAGCACATCCTCAACCTCGGCCACGGCATCCTGCCCGGCACCCCCGAGGAGAATGGCCGTGCCTTCTTTGAGGCTGGGAAAACGGTGATGGAGCGCCTCGGAGCATTGGCTTGAGCGGCCCCCAGGCCCGGATCCTGATCACCGGGGCCAGCGGTTGCGTTGGCCAATACATCGCCGAAGAGCTCTACCGCCACAGCGATGCCGAGCTGCTGCTGCTGTTGAGGGATCCAGCCAAACTCCAGGCCATTCCCAGCCAAGACCCGAGGGTCACCCTGCTGGTTGGCGATCTGCGGGAGCTGGGTGTGCACGCAGACGCCATCGCCTCAGCCACCCGCATCATTCATACCGCCACCGCCTGGGGCGATCCGGTGCGGGCCCAGGCCGTGAATGTGGATGCAGTTAAGGAACTACTGCGGCTCGCCAATCCCCAGGTGCTGGAGCAGGTGATTTACTTCTCCACCGCCAGCCTGCTCGATCGGAACCTAAAACTGCTGCCAGAAGCCCAGGCCCATGGCACCGAATACATCCAAACCAAGGCCATTTGCCTAGGGCAGCTCGAGCAGCATGGGCTGGCCGAAAGGGTGGTGGCGATCTTTCCCACCCTTGTTTTTGGGGGCAGGCTGGGGGAAGCGGGGCGGCCCAATGGGGGAGATCTCCATCCCACCAGCTACCTAACAGCGGGCCTCAAAGAAGCGGTGCGCTTCATGGGCCTGGCCAAGTGGCTGCGCACCGACGCCAGCTTCCATTTCATCCACGCCGCAGACATTGCCAAGGTTTGTGCCCACCTGGCCACTACCCCCCACCAGGCCAACCCCGAACCGGGCCAGGGGCCAATCCGCCGGCTGGTGCTGGGCCAGGCAGCCGTGACGGTGAACCAAACCGTGGCCAGCCTCTGTAGGTGGCGCCGCAGCTGGTATCCAAGTTTCGGCCTGGATCTCAAAGGCTGGCTGATCAATGGCCTAATCAAGTTTTTACGTATTGAAATCACCCCCTGGGATCTCTTCTCAATCCGCTATCGCCACTTCATCCACCAGCCCATCAGTCCGCCGGAGCGTTTTGGCCTCGTGAGCGCCGCCCCAACCCTGGAGGCGGTGTTTGAGATGGCGGGTCTGCCCAGGCGCGGGAAAGTCAGGGGCTAGCTCGGGCGATCTAAATGTTTCGAAGCACCTCGGATCCCATGCACCGGCGCCAACCAGGCCTTAATTTCGATGGGTTGCCTGCCTTGATGCGCCCTCCCATGCGCCGACTCTTCTCCTTGATTGCCCTTTGCCTAGCCCTCGTGCTGGGCGCAGCTCCTAGCTTCGCGGCTGACGCGGCCCATGGTGGCCAAATCTTCTCTGCCAACTGCGCCGCCTGCCACATGGGTGGCGGAAACGTGGTTAACGCAGAACGGACCCTCAAAAAAGAAGCCCTCGAGGCCTACCTGGCCAACTACAGCAGTGGCCCTGAGGCTGCCGTGGCCTACCAGGTGACCAACGGTAAAAACGCCATGCCTGCCTTTGGCGGCAAGCTGAGCGCCACCGACATCGACGATGTGGCCGCCTATGTGATCGAAATGTCTGGCAAGGGCTGGTCCTGAGACTTGAACGTTTTTGATTGCTAGCCCCGGCTCCGGCCGGGGCTTTTTTATTGGCTAACTATCCAGCTGGCGACGGGCAGCCAAAACGGCCAGGTAGAGGTCTTCCGGCACCTCGCGAATGTCGTATTCGCTGGGCAAAACCCCATGGACATGGCGGTGCACAGCCATCCAGCAGTTGCGCTCCAGATCCTTGGCCGTGGCATCAAATTCCCGGGAAGCCTCGGCCAGTAGTTCAACCAATGCCCCTTGCTTGCCTCCAGATTCATCTAATCCAGGTTTCTCCATGGCAGCCTGCTTAGGTGTCAGCGCCCCGAAGCCGGGGCAAAGTGGATCGAAGGATGGATCAAAGCATGACTGGGCCCTTGCGAGCGCAAATTACACTGCCATTGCTGATGCTGGCCACCATGGCGCTGCCGGCCACCATGGTGCCGCAAGCCCTAGCCCAGGAGCGGATGGCTGGCAGCTGCCCATTGGTGGTGACGCCCCAGAACTCCTTGCTGCAACCAAAACGCATTAACCCAGCCCAGGTGAAGGCAAAAAATGCCGGCGGCTGCCTTTCGCCCGCAGATGCGATCTACGGAACAAATGGCTGCCCACTAAAGCTTTGCGGCGCCAATGCCGGCGTAATCCCCCTAACCAGCAACTAGGCAGATCAAGGGGCCCTCACCGGTTTGCCCCCAGGCAATGTTCGGTCGCCCGGCTTAGGCCCCAGGGGAACTGGCCATAGTTTTGGTGCAGCACTCCGAACAAGGAGATCCCCCCATGCATCCCACCGCCGAACTTTTTACGGAGAAAGCCTGGGCCGCCGTAGTTGGCGCCCAGCAGCTGGCCCAACAGAAGCGCCAGCAGCAGATGGAAAGCGAGCACCTGCTCGCTGCACTGCTGGGTCAACAGGGCTTGGCGGGTCGGATCCTGGACAAGGCGGGAGTGGACGTGGGCACCCTCAGCCAAAAGGTGGATGCCCACGTCGCTGCCCAGCCCAGCCTTAGCGCTGCCCCCGACAACGTCTACCTGGGCAAGGGCCTTAATGCCGTGCTGGATCAGGCCGATGCCCTCAAGGGCAGCTACGGCGACAGCTTCATCGCCATTGAGCACCTGCTGCTGGCCCTGGCGATCGATGATCGCTGTGGCAAACAGCTGCTTTCCCAGGCCGGGGTCAACGCCGAAAAACTTAAGGAGGCCGTCGCAGCAATCCGAGGTAGCCAAAACGTGAACGATCAAAATCCAGAAGGCACCTACGAATCCCTCGAGAAATACGGCCGCGATCTCACCGCCGCCGCCCGGGCGGGCAAGCTCGATCCGGTGATTGGCCGCGATGAGGAGGTGCGCCGCACCATCCAGATCCTCAGCCGCCGCACCAAGAACAACCCCGTATTGATTGGCGAACCTGGGGTTGGCAAAACGGCGATCGTGGAGGGATTAGCCCAGCGGATCGTCAATGGTGACGTGCCCCAGGCCCTCCAAAATCGCCAACTCGTATCCCTGGATATGGGGGCCCTGATCGCGGGGGCCAAATACCGGGGTGAATTCGAAGAAAGGCTCAAGGCAGTGCTCAAGGAGGTCACGGCATCCCAGGGCCAGATCGTGCTGTTCATCGATGAGATCCACACCGTGGTGGGGGCCGGCGCCAGCGGTGGTGCCATGGATGCCAGCAACCTGCTCAAGCCGATGCTTGCCCGAGGGGAACTGCGCTGCATTGGTGCCACCACCCTCGATGAACACCGCCAACACATCGAAAAAGACCCAGCCCTGGAGCGCCGCTTCCAGCAGGTGTTCGTGGACCAGCCCACGGTGGAGGACACAATCTCGATCCTGCGGGGCCTGAAGGAGCGCTATGAGGTGCACCATGGGGTGCGCATCGCAGACAACGCCCTGGTGGCGGCCGCCGTGCTCAGTAGCCGCTACATCGCCGATCGCTTCCTGCCGGATAAGGCCATCGATTTGATGGACGAATCTGCTGCGCGGCTGAAGATGGAAATCACCTCCAAGCCAGAGCAGATCGACGAACTTGATCGCCGGATCCTGCAGTTGGAAATGGAAAAACTTTCCCTGGGCCGGGAATCAGATACGGCAAGCCGCGATCGGCTCGAGCGCCTGGAAAAGGAGCTGGCCGACCTAGGCGAGCAGCAGAGCGCCCTCAATGCCCAGTGGCAAAAGGAGAAGGGTTCAATCGATGAGCTAAGTGCAGTTAAGGAGGAAATTGAGCAGGTCCAGCTGCAGGTGGAGCAGGCCAAACGTAATTACGACCTCAATAAGGCCGCCGAGCTGGAATACGGCACCCTGGCCGAATTGCACAAAAAGCTGGCCGCCAAGGAGGCGGAGCTCAATTCCGCTGCAGGCGAGGCGGGCCAGGGCAAATCGCTGCTGCGCGAAGAAGTCACCGAGGACGACATCGCCGAGGTGATTGCCAAATGGACTGGCATTCCAGTGGCCAAGTTGGTGCAGAGCGAAATGGAGAAACTGCTCCAGCTTGAGGATGAACTGCACACCCGGGTGATAGGCCAAAGCCAAGCCGTAACGGCAGTGGCCGATGCGATCCAGAGATCTCGGGCAGGGCTAAGTGACCCCAACCGGCCGATTGCCAGCTTCCTCTTTTTGGGTCCCACCGGTGTGGGCAAGACCGAACTCTCCAAGGCCCTGGCCACCCAGCTATTCGATAGCGAGGAGTCGATGGTGCGCATCGACATGAGCGAATACATGGAGAAGCACGCCGTTAGCCGCCTGATCGGAGCGCCCCCTGGCTATGTGGGCTACGAAGAGGGCGGCCAGCTAACAGAGGCGGTGCGGCGCAGGCCCTATGCGGTGATCCTGTTCGACGAGGTGGAAAAGGCCCACCCCGATGTGTTCAATGTGATGCTGCAAATCCTCGATGACGGCCGCGTCACCGATGGCCAGGGCCGCACGGTGGACTTCACCAACACGGTGCTAATCCTCACCAGCAACATCGGCAGTGCCTCGATCCTGGATCTGGCCGGGGATCCGGCCCGCCATGGCGAGATGGAAACCAGGGTCAATGAAGCCCTAAGGGGCCACTTCCGCCCCGAGTTTCTGAACCGGCTCGATGAAACGATTATCTTCCACAGCCTTAGGCAGGAGGAACTGCGCCAGATCGTTGAGCTGCAGGTGGGTCGCCTAGCCCGCCGGCTCGAGGAGAAGAAACTGGTCCTGGAGCTCAATGCCGATGCCCTTGATTGGCTTGCCGCAGTTGGCTACGACCCGGTCTACGGAGCCAGGCCCCTAAAGCGGGCCATCCAGCGCGAATTGGAAACGCCCCTCGCCAAGGGCATCCTGGCTGGCCAATTCACTGGGGGCCACAGCATCAGGGTGGATGTGGAGCATGGGCGCTTGCGCTTCATGCAGAGCACTACTGCCCAGCTATTGGTGGTCGCCTGAGTCTCAAACCTTCTCGATCAGTTCCACGTCGCGAAGCCCTCTTGCGTTCGAAGGTGTTATCGCCATATAGAAAGCCACGGAGCGCAGCAGGGGGTTGACTTGGCAACAGCGCAATGCGTCCGGGTAGGGCGATGACCTGGAGCTGCTGCCCCGGGCACAGCCCAAACTGCTCGAGCGAGCGCTTGGGAATGACGACCTGAAACTTCGGCGAGACGGTTGAGACATCCATTGTGAAAACGTATTGAGAATTTTTATCGATGCCGACAGGCCAATTCACCGGGAGGTCTCGTCACCTGTTGGTCAGAAATTCCTTACATAAGTGAACCTGACGTGACCCCCTTCATTGGTCCATTCGGAATGAGAGGGGTGGTTATGCAGCAGCTGGTTGAGCTGCCTCCAGGGGTGTACGCCCCTGGAGGGCCGAATGGGGCCTCAAAGTGTTGTACTCCCAGCGCCAGCGATCAGACAAGGACTGTGTCTCGGCGACATTGGCAAACAGCTCGGTATTGAGGAACTCATCCCTGAATCGGCTATTGAAAGATTCGGCAAAACCGTTCTGCCACGGTGATCCTGGCTCGATATAGGCCGTGGTTGTACCTCTATCCCCACACCACTTCTTGAATGCATGGGCAATGAACTCTGGACCGTTATCGCTACGGATGAACGCCGGGGCCGGGTAGAGGCTGGTGAGATCCTCCAGCACCGCCACCACGTCCTTGGCCTTGCAGCGTCTGCCGACTCGAATGGCCAGACAGAGCCGGCTGTGCTCGTCGATCACGTTGAGAAACTTGAGCCGCCGCCCATCGGCGGTGGCATCGAACTGGAAATCCATCGCCCAGACCTGATGCGGGTGCTCAGCCTGGTGACGGCGTACGGAGCCATCAGACGGCCGGGCCCGCTTCTGTTTTCTAGGGGTGGGGCGCTGTAGGCCCTCCTCCCGCCAAAGCCGGTGCACCCTTTTGTGGTTCACCAGCCAGCCTTCTCTCCTGAGCAAGCGGTAGGTCATACGTCGACCCCAGCGGATGTGCTCAGCCGCTATCTCCCGCAGACGGTGCCGCAGCTTGCTCTCCTGGATATCGACAACCCGGCCGCCATGGCGCTGGGTGCTGCGGTATTGGCCCACAACCCGGCAGGCGAACCGCTCTGAAACCCGGAACAGGGCGCGCAGGGCCTCAACAGCCCTGCGTCGCCGTTCCGGGCTTAGAAGTTTCCCTCGGCGAGCTCCTTAAGCATCGCCTTCTCCAGCTCAGCTTCTGCAAGAAGCTTTTTCAGTCGGCCGTTTTCCTTTTCCAGTTGGGTGAGCCGCTTGGCCTCCTCGGCCTGCATACCTCCGTACAGCTGGCGCCAGCGGTGGTAAGTGGGATAGAACACCTCCAGGGTGTCCAGTGTCAATCAGGTTGATGTGTTGCGTCAATCTGGTTGACCGGAAGACGTAGTTCCTGTGATGCCTCCTGATGGGTGAGAACGCTGTTGGGATGGTGATCGTGTCCAGGCTGTCGCGACGCGTCAATCAAGTTGTGGTTCTGGCGTCAATCTCAAGGCTGGTGGCCCAGTTTTCGTGGCGCCGCCTTACCTCTGCTGGTCTGCAGCGTTGGTGTCGTTGATCGTGACGGCCATGACGCCCGCGTCAATTACACAGGCGGGTCGTTCTGATCGATGGAAACCCTTGCTGCGGCTTGTTTTTGCCGATAGCTCTCGCCTTTGATTCCCACGATGTGGCAGTGGTGCACCAGTCGGTCCACAGCTGCCACAGTCATCGATCCGCTCGGGAAGATCTGATCCCACTCCCTGAAT
>NZ_JAGQBV010000029.1:0-28990 GCF_024345815.1 Cyanobium sp. HWJ4-Hawea
GAGATGGCGAAACCCCAGCAGCAGATGTTTGCTTGCTTCGCTGAAGCAATCCTGCTGGAATTCGAAGATATCCACACCAATTTCAGCTGGGGGCGCAACAACATCAGCCTCGAAAAAATGGACCTAATTGGCGCCGCCTCGCTCCGCCATGGCTTCCAGGCCCTGGGCCTCGAAGACCAGGCTGCTGTTCCTGCCCGCCAAGACGCTCTGGCCCCAGCCTGAGTCCACCACCCACAAACACCACCGCCCGTCCCCAAGCCATGGCCCGCCGCGCTCTGTTGGACTTTGAAAAGCCCCTGGTGGAGTTGGAGGAGCAAATCGAGCAAATCCGCCAGCTGGCCCGCGATTCAGAGGTGGACGTGAGCCAGCAGCTACTCCAGCTCGAAACCCTTGCCACCCGCCGTCGCAGCGAAATTTTTGAGGCCCTAACGCCTGCCCAAAAGATCCAGGTGGCCCGCCATCCCCAGAGGCCCAACACCCTGGATTACATCCAGGTGATCACCGATGAATGGGTGGAGCTCCATGGCGACCGCCGCGGCAGCGACGACCAAGCCCTCGTTGGTGGCGTGGGCAGGATCGGCGACCAGGGGGTGGTACTGCTTGGCCACCAGAAGGGGAGAGACACCAAGGAAAACGTGGCCCGCAATTTCGGCATGGCCTCGCCAGGGGGCTACCGAAAGGCGATGCGCCTGATGGAGCATGCCGATCGCTTTCGGCTGCCGATCCTCAGTTTCATTGACACCCCTGGCGCCTACGCAGGAGTGCTGGCGGAAGAGCAGGGCCAGGGCGAAGCGATTGCGGTCAACCTGCGGGAGATGTTTCGACTACGGGTACCCGTGCTCGCCACGGTGATTGGGGAGGGGGGCTCGGGGGGGGCCCTTGGTATCGGCGTAGCCGACCGACTGCTGATGTTTGAGCACAGCGTTTACACCGTTGCCAGCCCGGAAGCCTGTGCGTCGATCCTCTGGCGCGATGCCGCCAAGGCACCAATTGCCGCAGAAGCCCTCAAGATCACCGGCCCTGACCTACTGCAACTGGGCATCGTTGACCAGGTGCTTCCCGAACCCTGCGGGGGCAACCATTGGTCGCCCCTGCAGGCAGCCGAAACCCTGAAGGCAGCACTGCTTGAGCAGCTCAACCAGCTCCAAAGCCTGAGTGAAGCGGAATTGCTGGAACAGCGCTATGCCAAGTTTCGACGCATGGGCCGCTTCCTGGAAAACGGCGTCCCAGCTCCTTCGCTGAGCACCTAATCCCCATGCCGAAAAACCCGTGCCTGTTGCCCTGATCACCGGCGCCTCCCGCGGCATTGGCGCAGCGGCGGCGGCGGGCTTTGCCAAAGCTGGCTACGACCTACTGCTGCTCTCCCGGCCCGGCCCCGATGGCCTGCCCAGCCCAGAGCTCGAGGCCGTGGCAAATGCCCTGCGCACCCAGGGCAGGAGAGTGGAAACCGCAGGCATTGACCTGGCCGATGCAGGCAGCACGGAAGCAGCCATGGCCGAACTGCTCCAGCGCGGCCTCCTGCCCAACGTGGTTATCAATAACGCCGGCGCCGCCTACACGGGCTCCCTGGCGGCCATGGATCTGGCCCGCTGGCAGTGGCTACTGCAGCTAAACCTGACCGCCATTTTTCAGGTCTGCCAGGCCGTCATTCCCGCCATGCGCCAGGCCGGTGCAGGCCTCATCATCAACGTGAGCAGCCACGCAGCCCACAACACCTTTGCCGACTGGGGTGCCTACGGCGCCAGCAAAGCCGCACTGGTGTCCTTCAGTCGCTGCTTGGCCGCCGAGGAACGGGCCCATGGGATCAGGGTCTGCACCCTCACCCTGGGGGCGGTAAATACGCCCCTTTGGGACAGTGAAACGGTCAACAGTTCGTTTGATCGCCGTGCCATGCTTGATCCTGGTCAGGTGACTGAGGCCCTGCTTGTTCTGGCCCAACAGCCCTCCAACCAGGTCATCGAAGACCTCACACTTATGCCGGCTGTCGGCGCTCTCTAGAGCTATCAAATGACGTCCACCCTGCCTTCCAGCCTCCCCGCCCGGGCAACTGCTCCCGAGATGGGGCCAGGCCCGGTGAGCTTGCGCATCCGCGAGCGCCTAGATGCCGCCCAGGTGCCCTACCTGGCCAACGACAACATTGCCGACCATCTAGAGGATGGTGAGCTCGACCAGCTCGAAATCGAAGTGGCTGGCAAGGTGCGGGAGCTGCTCCGCAGCCTGGTGATCGATATTGACAACGACCACAACACAGAAGAAACGGCCGAGCGGGTAGCTCGGATGTATTTGCACGAGGTTTTCAAGGGGCGTTATCACGAGCAGCCCAAGATCGCCAGCTTCCCCAATGTCAAGAAGCTCGACGAGATCTATACGGTTGGCCCGATCACCGTCAGGTCTGCCTGCTCCCACCACCTGGTGCCAATTCTGGGCAACTGCTGGATTGGCATCAAACCCGGAGACCAGGTGATTGGCCTTTCCAAGTTCTCCCGGGTGGCCGACTGGGTTTTTTCCCGCCCCCACATCCAGGAGGAGGCGGTGATCATCCTGGCTGATGAAATCGAACGTCTCTGCAAACCCCAGGGTCTGGCGATCCTGGTCAAGGCGCAGCATTACTGCATGAAGTGGCGCGGCGTCAAAGAGCCCCAAACCTCCATGGTCAATTCAGTGGTTCGGGGTGATTTCCGCCACGATCCCAGCCTGAAGGCCGAATTCTTTGAATTGGTCAAACAGCAGGAATCAGTTCTGTACTGAATTCCTGCCGTAGCGAACCAGCCCCTAAAAAGAATTGGCCGGCTGAATCGGGCCCACGGCAGGGCTGGCCTGGCGCTGGCTACCCGTAGCAGTTGGTTGGGCCACCACCAGCATCACCTGGTTGGATACATCGCTGGCGCCCAGCACGTAGGTCGGACCAGATGCCCCCTGGATCAAAATCCAATTGCTGGCGCCAGGCTGGCGGCTGTACCAATGGAAGGCCCCAGGAGGCAGGCTGGCCAGAAGGTCGGCGTTGATCGTGGCGGCCAAGATCTGCCCCTGCACCGCCTGACCCGCCAACACCAGTTGATTGAGGCCGTTGATCTGCTGCTGAACTGCTCCCTCTAGCTGGATATCGCTGGCAATCTCAGAGCGCAGGGCCTTGATTTGCGCTGCGGGCTGGGGGCTGACCCCGGGCACGCAGGAGAGCAGGCCATCCACAATTTGGCAACCCACCAGGTCCTGGGCCCTGCCGGCATCAACTGAAAGGCCAGCAAAGGATCCAAGCAGGGAAAATCCCAGCACCGAAGCGCCAAGCAGGGTCGTTCTGAAACGCGGTTGCGAAGTCATCAAAGATCGGTTGAAGTTCCCTGATCTTGGCTGTTGTCGCGCACCGCAGCCACCAGCTCCTCCACCAGTTGCAGATCCTTGTCGCCTGGGGCACGCTCCACCCCACTCGAAGCATCCAGGCCATCGGGCTTCAGGCGGGCCAACACCTTGGTCACCCGATCGGCCCGCATGCCACCGGCCAGCCACCAGGGCAAGGGGGGAGCAAAACCCTCGAGCCACTCCAAGGGAATGCGATGGCCGCTGCCCCCCAACTGATCCGGCACCCAGGCATCCAAAAGCAGGGCATCCACCGCATCGCCATAGGCCATCGCCCCAGCCAGATCGGCAGCAGAGCGGATGCGCAGGGCCTTCCAAATTTCACAACCGAGCTGCTGGCGCAAAAAACTGCACCGCTGCGGACTCTCACCACCATGGAGCTGGAGAACCCGATGGCCCCAGCTGGGTTTAAGGCTGTCAAGCTCTGCATCGCTGGGATCGGCAACCACCAGGACCCCTTGGCAGAGGGGATTTATCTCCGCCACGCCAGCAAATAGCTGGCGGCGCTCAGGCTGGGGCAGAAACCTGGGCGATTGGGGCACAGCAATCACACCAATCGCAGCCACCCCCAGGCCAGCCACAGCCTGGGCCTGGTCCAGCCGGGTCAAGCCACAGATTTTGAGGTTGGGGGATGGGAAGCCCACTGTTAGCGATGGGGAGGTGAAATGGGTATGTCGGAGCTGGCGGGCGGGGAATTTAGCTCGGTACGCCGTACCTTTCTAGGATCGATGGACGGGGTCCAGCCCTGGAGATGGACTTACTCGAAGGGGGCAACCGTGGGCGATGGCTGGCAGGTAATGACAATCAGGGGCATACCCCTGCGGGTGCACCCGAGCTGGTTTGTAATTTTGGTGCTGGCCACGGCGGCCTTCTCCCAGCAATACGCCGCCAGGATCGAACCGTCCATTTCGGTGCCCACCCAGTGGGGCATGGGGTTTGTCACAGCCCTACTGCTGTTTGTCTCGGTTCTGCTGCATGAACTGGGCCATTCCCTGGTGGCCCTGGCCCAGGGTGTGAAAGTGCGCAGCATCACCCTGTTTCTGCTCGGTGGAGTCGCCAGTGTCGAGCGGGAATGCAGCTCGGCCATGGGGGCCCTGCAGGTGGCGGTGGCCGGTCCTGCGGTCAGCCTCGTGCTCGGCTTCGCCCTACTGGCCATCAGCCAGGCCGCGCAAAATTCCTCCCCCCTGCTGGGTTCCATGGCCGGCGAATTGGGGGCCCTGAATCTGGTGCTTGGCCTTTTTAACCTGCTGCCCGGCCTGCCCCTAGATGGGGGCTTGATCGTCAAGGCCCTGGTCTGGCAGTTCAGCGGCAACCAGCGCCGGGGAGTGGAGGTGGCCAACAGCTGTGGCCGCTTTCTGGCCTTCACGGCAATCGGCCTAGGCGCACTTTTGATCTTTAAGGGTTCCGGCCTAAGTGGCACCTGGCTGATCCTGCTGGGCTGGTTTGGCCTGGGAGCAGCCCGCAACCAAAGCCAGTTGCTGACCCTGCAGCGCCTGTTGCAGGAGATGGCAGTGGCCGATGCGGCAGGCCGGCGCTACCGGGTACTGGAGGCCAATGGATCCCCCAGGGAGCTCAGCCAAATCCAGCTGGGTGAAGCCAAGGAAATGGGCCAGGGGGATTGGCTGCTTGTCTGCGATCGGGGCCGCTGGAAAGGCGTGATCGATGACGCGCTCCTCCAACAACTGCCCGTGCAGCGCTGGGACACCGACCGGATTGGGGACCACATCAAACCCCTCGATAGCCTGCCGGCGATTGCGGCCACGGCCCCCCTCTGGCAGGCGGTACAACAACTAGAAGATGGGAACCACAGCCGGCTGCTGGTGCTCAGTGCCGCTGGTTTGCCCTGCGGCACCCTGGAGCGCCCCGAACTCGGGGCCGCGGTGCTGGCCCGCCTAGGACTGAAACTCCCTACCCCCCTACTGGAAATGGCCCGCAGGCAAAACACCTATCCCCTCGGCCTGGGCCTGCCCCAGGTGGTGCGCACGATGGTGGCTACCGGTGAGGTGCAAGCTCGGGAAGCAACCGACTGATCTGCTGCCATTCGGACTCCTGCAGAGGCTCAAGCGAGCCAGGCAGCAGGGCTGCTGGCAAGGCCAAACGGGCGGCGGCCAGCAACTGTCCCTCAAGCTCCTCGCTGGAAAAAGCTAGGGGAGTAGGAGATTGGCCAAAAAGCTGCTGCCACAGCTCTGGCGGAGGATTCACCGGAATTGAGCCGTGCTGCAGCAGGTTGCCCTGGCGCCATAGCTGGGCATTGCCAATTCGCTTGACGCCCCTGGCGTTTACCAAATCAGCTGGCGTACGCAGCGCAAAACAATTGCCGCTGCTCCCCAGCGCCTGCTGGTCGCCAAATTGCAACGGTTCTCCCATGGCGGCAAAGGCCCTTTGCAGCCAGGTGCAACAGAGGCGATAGGCCTCCTGGCGATTGGCGGGAGCCCCTGGCCACACCAGGGCATAGGTGAGGTCGCCGGCATGCAAAACCGCCCGCCCGCCGCTGGGCCTGCGCACCATATCGATCACCCCTTGCTCAGCCAGGCTTGACCAGTGGGACGGCCACTGCTGCTGGTGAAAACCCAGCGACAGGGTTGGCCGCTGCCAGCGATAGAGCCGGAAGGCCGGTCGCCCCTGGTCCAGCAACCAGCGATCCAGGGCCATCTGCCAGCTACCTGCCAACTCCAGGGTTGGCAGCCACCGGGCCCCAGCTGATGGGTTTAGGGCTGGAGCTGGGGCACGGTTGGCCATTGACCCAGATTGCCTGGAGAAGCAGGCAGCAACTCCCAAAATCCCGAATCCAGCTCGTAACCCAAGACTGCCGCCATCTGGGCCAAACCCTGGCGGCAATTGAGACCCTGGCCCTGGGCCCAGGCATCTAGCCCAAACAGGCGATGGGTAATCCAGAGCTCCAGGGCCTCTGGAGCGAAGCGAATGCCCTCGTTGCGGCTGAAATGGTGGGGCAACAGCATCGCCACATGGCGGGTGAGCTGGCCGCTAGCCCGCTCTAAAACCAGGGGCAGCCATGGATAGGTGGCATCCGCATAGAGGGTCCAGAGGCGAAGCTCGGCAATTTCGGAAAGTTCGCGCGGATCATCGGCCTGGCGGGGCCAGAGGTAGCTGAGCTCTAGGCAGCCCGCAGCTCTGACCAGATCAACAGCCCCAAGCTCGGCCCAGCTGGCCAAGGGAGTCAAATCCAAGCGCCCGATGGCAGCGGCGCCAATTTCTACGGCCCCCGGAGCGGCCCCCGCAGCGGCCCCCG
Source organism: Cyanobium sp. HWJ4-Hawea (assembly GCF_024345815.1). Classification (NCBI taxonomy): domain Bacteria; kingdom Bacillati; phylum Cyanobacteriota; class Cyanophyceae; order Synechococcales; family Prochlorococcaceae; genus Cyanobium; species Cyanobium sp. HWJ4-Hawea. The sequence goes on from NZ_JAGQBV010000029.1 coordinate 6,605, forward strand.
GTGCGGCCCCTGGCGCGGCCATGGCCCCTTCCTCTTGTGCTTGCACTTGATCAAAACTCCCTGGGTCAATGGCCATCAAGAGCTGTGACAGCAGGCCATTAATTCCAGGACCGTAGCTACTTCAAGCAGAACAATGGATCAACCACAACTTCTATTGAGCCATGGTGTCTTCCCTCAGCCAAGCCGAAATCCTGATTGCCCTGGTGGTGGCTGCCCACGCTGGCGTTTTGGCCGTTCGCCTCTGCTTCAGCCTCTACGAGGCCTGATTCGGGAAAACTGATCCTGAAATCCTGTTCGGATAGGGGGGATAGATTGCAGCGGCACGCTTTAACCGCTAAAAAACCCTCAATCCGGCGTTGGTTTATCAATTGGCAATCCGGTCACGCCCCCACCAGCCGGCAGCTAGCAAGCCCAGCAATTTGCTTAGCAAACCCACCATTGTGCCCTCGAAACATGCTGTGTTTGGCAGCAATGGTGAGCTGCTGAGCCTTTCATCTGCCAGCCAAGAGTTGCTCTGCAGCCTGGTGGGCCTCACGGTCAAGCTCAGCTTGGTGGCGGTGACTGGGGTAAGCCTGATGAGGCTTGGTGTTGCCTACCAGGAGCGGATGGAGCGCCAAGGCGAATTGAGTGCGGTGCTTGAACTGGAGAACTCAAAGCTCAGCAAGGCCCGTGACCGATTTGATCAATTGTTTGCCGCAGGCGGAGAACAACAATTGATCCGCGAACAAAATCAGTGGATTTCCCCCAACAAGCTGAGGGTCGTCTGGCAGCGCCAGCCGTAGGTTGGAGCCCCTTAGCCAAGCTGGCCCATCCATGGCTGCCATCTCCCGCACCGGAACCGTTCTGATAACCGGTACCACCTCGGGAGTTGGACTCAATGCCACAAAGGCCCTGGTGGCCAGGGGCTGGACCGTGGTCACCGCCAATCGGGACCCGGTCAAGGCGGCGGCGGCGGCCCAAGCCATGGATATTCCAGATCAATTCCTAAACCATCTGCGCATGGATTTAGGCGATCTGGATAGCGTCAGGGTTGGTGTCGAAACCCTTGTGGCCTCCCTGGGCCAGCCCCTAGATGCCCTGTTGATCAATGCGGCCGTCTACAAGCCCCGCCTTAAGCAACCCGAGCGATCCCCCCAGGGTTACGAGCTTTCAATGGCCACAAACCACCTGGGCCATTTCCTCCTGATCCAATTGCTGCTGGAGGAAATTCAACGCTCTGAGCACCCCTCCCGCAGGGTGGTGATCATGGGCACCGTCACGGCGAATTCCAAGGAGTTGGGCGGCAAAATCCCCATCCCGGCCCCAGCGGACCTCGGCGACCTGGCCGGCTTCAAGGCGGGATTTAAGGCTCCGATCGCCATGGCCAATGCCAAGCCCTTCAAGCCCGGCAAGGCCTACAAGGACAGCAAGCTCTGCAACATGATCACCACCCAGGAACTGCACCGCCGGCTCCACGCCCAAACCGGGATTGTGTTCAGCTCGCTCTACCCGGGCTGCGTGGCTGACACGCCCCTTTTTCGCCATGCCCCAAGGGCATTTCAAAAGATCTTTCCCTGGTTTCAGAAAAACATCACCGGGGGCTACGTGAGCCAAGCCCTAGCCGGTGAGCGGGTGGCCCAGGTGGTAGCCGATCCAGAATTTGCCAGCTCCGGGGTTCACTGGAGCTGGGGCAATCGCCAAAAGGAAGGCGGCAAGCAGTTCAGCCAGGAGCTATCTGGCAAGGCCAGCAATCCAGAAACGGCCCAAGGGGTCTGGGATCTCTCCAAGAAGCTGGTGGGCCTGGCCTAGCCCAAACAGCTAACCATCAAAGGCGGCGGCGGAAACCATCGCCACCAAAGCCATTGCTTGCACCCCTATCGCCGTCGTCGGAGCTACGGCTGAGCTTCCACACGTTGCGGCTGACCCGCCGGGCCAACAGGCCGCCGCGCTCCACCAGGGCAGTACCAGGCCTGGCCCCCAGCAGGTGGCTCACTTCAGCGGTGCTCAAGGGGGCGCTGGTCTGAATTGCCAGCTGAATCAATTCGAGCCGTTGGCGCAGGGCGGCCAGGTCCGCTTGACCACCATCCTCTCCCTCATTCCAGGACCAGGGCAGGTCCTGGCCGGCGGCGGCCATTTTCTGCATCAAACCCAGGCCAATGAAGGCCAGGGCCTGTTCGGGCTTCACCCCATCGGCGGCGGCCTGGGCCATCCATTCCTGCATCGGTTTAGCGGTGGTGGAGGTAGTGGTTGTGGCGGTGGCGGTCTGGGAGTTGCGCTTGGTGGCCATCGGAATCAGGTCCAACGATGGCTGGACGGTACCGGCTCCTTTTCAGGCCGCAAGGGCCTGGCGGCTGAGAGGTAAAGTCTCGCCACCAGTAAGTAGCGCGGGGCGAGCCACATAATTAGATGCCCCCAAGCTCGCTGCCACCCTCGAGATCTGCCGCCCGGATAGGGGCGAGATCTGGAGCCCTTGGGGCCAGATCTGGTGAGCGGACTGCAATTACGGGCACAGTGGTCAGCGGCGAGAGCAGCGGAGCCAGCTGCGTCATCACCACCGACAGCGAAGGTTCAAGGCTGGCGCGGCAGTCCAGCCACGTGCAGTCGATTGAGCTGCGCACCTACGTTTTCCTCGATTCCCTGCAGCCCCAACTGGCTGCCTACATGGGCACGGTCTCCCAGGGATTCCTGCCCATTCCAGGCGATGCCTGCCTCTGGCTTGAGGTGTCGCCGGGGATGGCGGTGCACAGGGTCACGGACATAGCCCTCAAGGCCAGCACCGTGCGCCTGGGCCAAATGATCGTGGAGCGGGCCTTTGGCTCACTCGCCCTCTACCACCGCGACCAGAGCAATGTGCTCCACTCCGGCGATGTGGTGCTGGAAGCGATCGGCAGCAGCATCGAGCGCCGCAGCCGCTGTGAAGTGAGCTGGACCGAAATCATTCGAGCCATCACCCCAGACCATGCGGTGCTGATCAACCGCCAAAACCGGCGCGGCTCGATGATCCAGTCGGGGATGAGCATGTTCATCCTCGAAACCGAGCCCGCCGGCTACGTGCTCATAGCGGCCAACGAGGCAGAGAAGTCGTCCAACATCACGGTGGTGGATGTCAAAGCGGTCGGGGCCTTCGGTCGCCTCACCCTGGCTGGCAAAGAGGGCGATGTGGAGGAGGCTGCAGCTGCGGCGATGCGGGCCATTCACCACATCAACCAATCTGCCCAATAGGGCTAGAGGCCCAGCAGACGCCTTAGGCCCGGGGCCAAATCCCTGGCCGCCTTGCCTCGGCTACCCAGCCTGAAGCGCAGGTGTGCGCCCAAGGATCCGTAGCTATTACCGGCCTCGCGCACCCAAAAAATCGGGTCGTAGCCCCCACCGGTTCCAACAGGAGCCTGCAGAATTTCGCCACGACAAATTCCCTGCGACTCCAGCACTGTGGTGCCCGAAGGATCGGCCAGGGCCATGGCGCTATTAAAACTGGCGCTTCGGTAGGGGGTGTCGCCCAGCTCGCTAAGCAGTCGCTGGATCCGCTCCCGGTCGGTGGGGGCATAGCGGGCAGAAAAGACACCGGGAGCCCCACCCAGGGCATCCACCTCCAGGCCAGAATCGTCGGCCAGGGCCCATTCGCCGGTGAGCCGGGCGATCGCTTCGGCCTTCAACCGGGCATTGGCGGCATAGGTGCTACCGGTTTCCTCGATTTCCACCCCATCCGGTTGCTGACGGACCTCGAGCTCCACCGCATCGAGCATGGCCGAAATTTCAGCCACCTTGAAGGGGTTGCCACTGGCTATCACCAGAACTGGCCGCTGCACGGATGCCCCCTCGGATCGGGCCATTGTGCCCGCCCAGGGCGCCGCAGTTTCAAGCAGCGTGTCGCATCGCCGGTGGGATGTCAGTTAACCGCTGCCAGGGACCTATCGTTCCGCGACCTTGGTGGCCAGAACCCGCATGGAGACAAGCCTGGTTCTACAGAACCTTCTAACCCCACCGGTTCTGTTTTTCTTTCTCGGGGTACTGGCGGTGCTGGTGGGCTCAGATCTGGATATTCCAGCGCCCCTGCCCAAACTCTTCTCCCTCTACTTGCTTCTGGCGATTGGCTTTCGCGGTGGCCTGGAACTGGCCCACAGCGGCCTAGGGGGCCAGGTTCTGCCGACGATCATGGCGGCGATTTTGATGTCACTGGCCGTGCCTGTTTACAGCTTTTTGATCCTTAAGCTCAAACTCGACAACTTCAACGCCGCCGCCATCGCTGCCACCTTTGGCTCGATCAGTGCGGTCACCTTCATCACCGCCCAGAGCTTTCTCGAAAGCCAAAAGATCCCCTTCGACGGTTTCATGGTGGCGGCCCTTGCCCTGATGGAGTCGCCGGCGATCATCGTGGGCCTGCTGCTGGTGAAACTGGCCGCACCGCAAAAAAGGCCCGACGAAAAAGGGATGCGCTGGGGGGCCGTGCTGCAAGAAGCCTTCCTTAACAGCTCTGTATTTCTGCTGGTGGGCAGCCTGATTATTGGCGTGCTGGTGGCCAGTAGCAGCCCCCATGGGGCGGAGAAGATGCTGCCCTTCACCGACAAGCTCTTCTACGGGGCCCTGAGCTTTTTCCTCCTGGACATGGGCATTGTGGCCGCCCAAAGGCTTTCAGATCTGCGCAGGGCAGGGCCCTTCCTGATTGGCTTTGCAGTGCTGATGCCCCTGTTCAATGCCCTAGTGGGGGTTCTGATCGCCAAGGGGCTAGGACTGGGCCATGGCAACGCCCTGCTGTTTGTGGTGCTTTGCGCCAGCGCCTCCTACATCGCCGTTCCAGCGGCGATGAGAATGACCGTGCCGGAGGCCAACCCAAGCCTCTACATCTCCACGGCCCTGGGGGTCACCTTCCCCTTCAACATCATTGTGGGCATTCCTGCCTACATGGCCCTGGTCAACAAATTTCTCCCCGCCGCCAGCTAAGCCATGAAACGTGTTGACCTAATCCTGAGCGAACGGGAGCTAGACCGGGTAATCAGGGCCATCGAGGCCTCCGGCTGCCCCGGCTATTCGGTGATGCGCCACGTGACGGGCAAGGGGCCCCACGGCGAAGTTTCCGAAGCCATGGACTTCAGCGGTCTGGGGGCAAATGCCCATGTGATCCTGTTTTGCGAGCCCGAACTTCTGGTGAAGTTGCGGGAAGGGATCCAACCCCTGCTCGATTACTACGGCGGGGTGGCCTTCGTTTCCGAAGCAACAACTCTTTAACTGAACAAAAAATTCGGCCGCGGTCAACACCAAAAGCCGCCAAGGTGCTCAAATTCACACCATTGAGAACCCCTGCAAACACTGGGCCCAGAAGGGATCCCAAAGTTTTGTAAGCAACTAATCAGCCTCACTTATCAATGGCAGCCAAGAAGGTGATGGCAAAACGGGCCGAAATGGCTTGACGGGAGGCTGATCAGACGAGCATGGTTGCTTGCGAACATTCCACCCCCTCCTTCAGGAGCAGGCAATGGCTAACGAATCCATGGGCATCGCCCTAGGCATGATCGAAACCCGGGGTCTTGTCCCCGCGATCGAAGCGGCAGACGCAATGACCAAGGCCGCAGAAGTGCGCCTCATCGGTCGCGAATTTGTCGGCGGCGGCTACGTCACCGTGATGGTCCGTGGCGAAACCGGTGCCGTCAACGCAGCTGTGCGCGCTGGCGCTGATGCCTGCGAGCGCGTCGGCGACGGCCTCGTGGCAGCCCACATCATTGCCCGCCCCCACAAGGAAGTGGAGCCCGCGCTAGGCAATGGCAACTACGCAGGTCAAAAGGACTGAGTTGAACGACGCCTGAGGCGTTAAACCAACCCATTCCCTTACCGACCCAACCGCAGAAACTCCATGAGCAAGAAGTACGACGCCGGGGTTAAGGAGTACCGCGACACGTATTGGACTCCTGATTACGTCCCCCTAGATACCGACCTGCTGGCGTGCTTTAAGTGCACCGGCCAGGAAGGCGTCCCCAAGGAAGAAGTTGCCGCAGCCGTGGCCGCTGAATCCTCAACCGGCACCTGGTCCACTGTGTGGTCCGAGCTCCTCACCGATCTCGACTTCTACAAAGGCCGTTGCTACCGCATCGAAGACGTTCCTGGCGACAAGGAAGCCTTCTATGCCTTCATCGCCTATCCCCTCGACCTGTTCGAGGAAGGTTCGATCACCAACGTTCTGACCTCCTTGGTCGGCAACGTGTTTGGTTTCAAAGCCCTGCGCAACCTGCGCCTGGAAGACATTCGCTTCCCGATGGCGTTCATCAAGACCTGCATGGGTCCCCCGAACGGCATCGTGGTTGAGCGCGACCGTATGAATAAGTACGGCCGTCCCCTCCTGGGTTGCACCATCAAGCCGAAACTCGGCCTGAGCGGCAAGAACTACGGCCGGGTTGTGTATGAGTGCCTCCGCGGTGGTCTTGACTTCACCAAGGACGACGAAAACATCAACTCCCAGCCCTTCCAGCGTTGGCAGAACCGTTTCGAGTTCGTCGCTGAAGCCACCAACCTGGCCCAGCAGGAAACCGGCGAGAAGAAGGGGCACTACCTCAACTGCACCGCCGCCACTCCTGAGGAGATGTATGAGCGGGCCGAGTTCGCCAAAGAACTGGGCCAACCCATCATCATGCACGACTACATCACCGGTGGCTTCACCGCCAACACCGGTCTTGCCAAGTGGTGCCGTAAGAACGGCATGCTGCTGCACATTCACCGTGCAATGCACGCTGTGATTGACCGTCACCCCAAGCACGGCATCCACTTCCGGGTGCTGGCCAAGTGCCTGCGCCTCTCCGGTGGTGACCAGCTCCACACAGGCACCGTGGTCGGCAAGCTAGAGGGCGACCGCCAGTCGACCTTGGGCTACATCGACCAACTGCGTGAATCCTTCGTTCCCGAAGATCGCAGCCGTGGCAACTTCTTTGACCAAGACTGGGGTTCCATGGGCGGCGTGTTCGCCGTGGCCTCCGGCGGTATCCACGTGTGGCACATGCCCGCACTGGTTGCCATCTTTGGCGACGATTCCGTGCTCCAGTTCGGTGGTGGTACCCACGGTCACCCCTGGGGTTCCGCCGCTGGTGCAGCAGCCAACCGCGTGGCCCTCGAGGCCTGTGTCAAGGCTCGCAACGCAGGTCGCGAGATCGAGCGCGAAGGTCGCGACATCCTTCTGGAAGCCGCGAAGCACAGCCCCGAGCTGGCTATCGCTCTTGAGACCTGGAAGGAAATCAAGTTCGAGTTCGACACCGTCGACAAACTCGACGTCAACTGATTAATCCATTTCCATCCACCTAAAGGATCCCCATGCCTTTCAAGAGCACCGTGGGTGACTATCAAACAGTCGCCACCCTGGAGACATTCGGCTTCCTCCCGCCGATGACCCAGGACGAGATCTACGATCAAATCGCTTACATCATTGCCCAGGGTTGGAGCCCGCTCGTTGAGCATGTCCATCCCAGCAATTCCATGACGACCTACTGGTCTTTCTGGAAACTGCCCTTCTTCGGCGAGAAGGATCTTGGTGTAATCGTGAGCGAGCTGGAGGCTTGCCACCGCGCCTACCCCGACCACCACGTGCGTTTGGTTGGCTACGACGCCTACACCCAAAGCCAGGGCTCCTGCTTCGTGGTTTTCGAAGGCCGCTGATCTTCGACCCTGAAGTTCATTGCGAACTTCAATGTTGATCTTCACGGACAAATCCGGTCCCAGCTCCTGCTGGGACCAACCCCTTTCTGTCCAGCTAACGCTGGACAGATCCTTTTAAGCATTCCTTTCGACGGGCGGACATGGCCAGCACATCCAGCCGGGAAGCGGCTCTTGAGCGCCGTAAGGCCCTCACCAACGGCGGTAAAAAAGCCGTAAGCCGCTATACCTCAGCTCCAAGCCGAGTCCGCACGGTCGGCGACGCCCGTCCAACCCGGACAGGTGCCGCAGAGGCCGCACCAGCCAAGGCAGCCCCCTCTCAGGCAGCTCCAGTGCAGGCAGCACATGCTCCAGCCCGGGCTGCGAGCCGCTCCCTGCTGGGCACGGCCCCTGCCGCTGGACGCCGCAGTCCCGCCAAACCTGTGTCAAACCCCAGCCGTGAGTTGGTGCTGGCCCGCCGCGAAGCCCTGGCCAAGGGCGGCAAGCGCGCCGACACATCCAAGGACCGTACCCGCACTGATTTTCCCAAACCTGTGCCTGTGAAGGCCAGCGTGGCCGAACAAAAGCCAGCCACCGAGTCGTCCCGTTCTTCAGTTCCCCAGCTGTCCCTTTCGAATCCAGCTGCCAAGAGTGCTGATCGCAGGGTCACCGCAAAGAGAACCGCCATAACAAACCCCAGCCGGGCCCTGGTTTTGGCCCGCCGTGAATCCCTTTCCAAGCGCGGCAAGTCGGCCAGCACACCCTCCAGCACCAGTGCCGCAGCCGTTGCCCGCCAAGGCAACAGCGAGATGACCGGCCGTGAACTTTCCCAAAAGGTGCGGGAACTGAAGGCAAAAGTTGGCAGCGCCGGCACCAGCCGCAGCGGTGGCACCCGTCCTTCCGGCCCCAACATCCACGGCTCCAAGCAGGCAGCCGCCGCTGAAGCCCATTGGAAGGTTGGCGTCAGTGAAACCACCAGTGGCCAGGTGGTTACGGGCACCCAAGCCAACCGCTCGGTCAAAACCACTGGCAATGAGGCAAGCACCTGTCGTTCGATCACAGGTACCGAATACATGGGGGCGGAGATCTTCCGCACCTTCTGCAAGAGCGAGCCCAGCCCCAGCCAGCCGGCCAAGGTGCGCGTCACCGACACCAGCCACGGCAACCGGGTCACCGGCAATGAGGTAGGCAGATCCGAGAAGGTCACCGGCGACGAGCCCGGGACCTGCAAAAACGTGACCGGCACTGAATATGTGTCGGCCAACCAAATGGCCTCCTACTGCGGCGGCGGCAAGCCCAGCCCCCGCAAGGTGGGCCGAAGCCAGACCCAATCGGGCCAGGCTGTCTCCGGGGTGATGGTGGGTCGCTCTGAAAAGGTGACTGGCGATGAATCCGGTTCAGGCAAGCAACTCACTGGCAGCCAATACGTGGGCGATCAAAGCCAGATCGCTGGCAGGGCTCCCACCAAGGTTTCCACCCTCAACACCCTTAGGGGCACTGGCATTACCGGCACCCACGTGGGCCGCAGCCAGCACGTGACCGGCGACGAACCCGGCAGTTGCCGCATGGTGACCGGTGACGAATATGTGGGCAGCCAGCAATACGACAGCTTCTGCGGCACCAAGCCCGCCCCCGAGGCCGCCAAGGTGGGCTTTAGCGTCACCAACCGGGCCCAGGTGGTGAGCGGCACCCGCACCGGCCGCTCCGAAAAGGTGACGGGCGATGAGCCTGGCAGCTGCAAAGTTGTGACCGGCACCCCCTATGCAGGCCTTGACCAGGCAGGCAGCTTCTGCAATAGCAACCAGATCAGGGAAATTCGCCAGCGCACTCCGGTACGCGGCTCAAACAGGATGAGTGGAATCCAGCCAGGCATTGGCGGCGTGATGACCGGTGCCGGCCGCGGTGCCTGTGAATCCATTAGTGGCACTCCTTACATCGGCTCAGACCAACTGGCTGAAGCCTGCGGTGCGGCCAGTGCCACTGATGCCGACTTTCCCCAAGCCCTGGGCGGCAGCCAACCCTGGCAGCAATTCAGCGTCCAATCCCCAGCCCGCGTGGCCCACACCGCCCGTGAGCAGAGCAAGGCCGTAACCGGCACTAGCTACGAGCAAGGGAGCAGGATTACCGGCCCTTTTGATATGGCCGGTGACAAAGTCACCGGCACCGAACAGTTCCGCTTTGACCGCCGTGGTGCCCAGTTCTCCCGCGGACCGGTGGCCCCTGAAGCCGCCCACGCCCCTGTCGCCACTGTCGCCCCTGTCAGTGTCGATGAAGACGCCCGTCCCGTTTCAAGGGTCACCGGCGAAGGAATTTCAGCTGGCCTGAAAATCACCGGCGACGACTGGGACCGTGGCGACCGGGTGACCGGTACGGAAGGGGTTTCGGCCCGGCGTCGCAATCCCACCCGCACCGGTCCGATGTCGGCCATGGCCGGCCAACAGCCGAAGCGCAATGACGCCGTACCTGAGCCCGTCAGCCGGGTGACCGGTTCAAGCGGGAACACCAGCGCCGGCTCCTTGATCACGGTTTCCGGCGGAGCCCGCGGTTAAAACCTGATGCCCCGCCGACCTGCAGCCACCCCCTACCGCCCCATGGCAGCAACGGCTCCCCGCCGGCGCCCTGGGGCTCCAGCAGTGGCTTCCCGGTCAGCCTTCAGCCCCGGCTCGCCCGCAGTTGTCGGTGGAAATGGCGCCAGAGGTGGCAGCCTCCATCCCCTGACGGAGCGCCAGCAAAACGCCAGCCTGCATGCCTACGAAAGCCAGGTAAAAGGCAACTTTGATCGGATTGTGCCGCTTCTGAAGCGGCTCTCCGCCCTGCAGCACGAGGACAATTTCATCGAAGCGGCCCAGGGCCTATCGAGGGCAGAGCTTGGTTTTGAACTGCCCCTGCCAATCCTGGAGAAGGCCTGGGTTAGTCAGCTGGACATGCGCACCCTGTTTGCCTGGTGCGTATTTGAAACCTACGAACAGACCAGCGACAGTTTTTTCCAGGTTGATCCCCTGCAGGGCAAACCGGGCAGCCCGGCGGCAGAAGAATTCAACGCCTTCCTGCTCTCCTGCGGCTTCCACCTGCTGGATGTGACCCCCTGTGCCGATGGGCGCCTTGCCCATGCGATCGCCTACGCCCTGCGGCTGCCCTTTAGTTCCGTGCGGCGGCGCTCCCATGCCGGTGCCCTGTTTGACGTGGAGAACACGGTCAACCGCTGGGTAAAAACCGAGCATCGCCGCTACCGGGAAGGCCTACCTAACCCGGCCCATGAGGACAGCCGCTACCTAAAAGTGGTGCTGTATCACTTCAGCTCCAAGGACCCCAGCCACGAGGGCTGCGCAGCCCATGGCAGTAACGACGGCCTAGCCGCCAGCTGCGGCCTAAACCGGCTGAAGGATTTCCAGCAGGCCGTGGAAAACAGCTTTTGCTGCGGAGCCTCAGTTGACCTGCTGTTGATGGGCATCGATACCGACACCGACGCCATCCGCGTACATGTACCAGGCATGGACGGCAGCACCAACCTGGAACGCTGGCTCGATGCCCAAGAGGTCTATGGCGCCACCGCCCACCTGGGCAGCGCTGAGGCCAGGGTTCGCATCCAGGCGCTGGTGGAGCAGGCCGCTGCCTCAAGTCCTGACCCCGGCATGGTGAAGCTGGTGGCCCGGCTTCTGGAGCACAACATCTCCCAGATCGACTACGTGCGCCAACACCACGCCAGCAGTTACGCCGATGCCGGCCATGCCGAGCGTTTCATTGGTGTGGGCATTGGCTTCAAGGAAATCCACCTGCGCAATCTCACCTACTTCGCATATATGGACACCGTCGAAGAGGGGGCCCCGGACCTCGATGTGGGCGTAAAAATCTTCAGCGGCCTCAATGTTTCCCGGGGTCTGCCAGTGCCGGTGGTGGTGCGGTTTGACTACAACGGCCAGGTGCCTGGCGCCAAAGAGCGGGCGATTCGCAGCTGCAAACGGGTTCTGGCCGCCATGGAAAACCGCTATCCGGACCTCTTCTCCCAGGGGTTGCTGCATGCCCTCCTCACCGTGCGGGACCAGGACCGCCACACCCCTGCCGAGGCAGTAGGTTCCACCATCACATTCACCAGCGGAGGGGGGCACTGAAATGTTGATCTGCCAGGTGATTAAGCCATTGGTATCCACCAACCGCATACCCGATTTCGAGCACAAACACCTGCAGGTGGTGCTCGATGGCAGCACCCAAAAGGTGGCGGTAGATGCGGTTGGCTGCATCCCCGGCGACTGGGTGATCTGCGTCGGCAGCTCGGCAGCTCGGGAAGCGGCGGGCAGTAAGTCGTACCCGAGCGATCTCACAATTGTTGGGATCATTGACCACTGGGATCCGGAAGCCGGCAAACCACCTGCTCCAACTGGGGGTGCCGCCTAATGGAAATCATGCAGGTCACCGGTTCATTGGTCTGCACCCAGCGGGTGCCCGGGCTGGAACACTCCAACCTGCGGGTGCTGCGTACCCCCAAGGGCAAGCTCAGCGTGGCCGTTGATCCGGTGGGGGCATCTCCAGGCAACTGGGTGTTCACCGCCAGCGGCTCCGCGGCCCGCTTCGCCTGCGGCAATCCCGAGGTCCAAACCGATCTAACGATCGGCGGAATCATCGATTTTTGGGAGCCAGACGGCTAGGGGCAACCGGCAGTTTTCTGCCCCAACCCCGGTCTTACCCACAGCCCCCAACCCCCCTGAGCCATGGCCACCCCACCACCACCTCCCAACTCCCGAACAGCCCCAGCCGCCAAGGCGCAAGGCAGTTCAGCCGCGCCCTCTGGCACCCCAGCCCCTGCATCAGTGCCCCCCAAGGCCCTGCCGGCAGCAGCACCCAAGGTTGCTGATACCAAGCCTGCCGAGAGCAAGGCTGCTGAGAGCAAGGCTGCTGAGAGCAAGGCCACCGTCGTCAAAGCCACCGTCGTCCCCAAGGCGACCACGGCAAGGTCTTCGGCAGCCAGGTCTTCCGCAGCCAGGTCTTCGGCAGCCAGGTCTTCGGCATCTAGCTCCAGGGCAACCACGTCCAAAGCAACCACGTCCAAAGCAACCGCGGCCAGCACTCCGGCCCGCAACACCAGTGCCGGCGGCGGCGCTGGCACCTCCCGTCCCACCAACTCCCCCCGCAGCAACGCCATGGCTCCTTCCATTCAGGGCATCGCCCTCGGCATGATCGAAACCCGTGGCCTGGTCCCCGCGATTGAAGCGGCTGACGCCATGACCAAGGCGGCTGAAGTGACCCTGATCTCCAGGGAATTTGTCGGCGGCGGCTACGTCACCGTGATGGTTCGCGGCGAAACCGGTGCCGTTAATGCCGCTGTGCGCGCCGGTGCAGACGCCTGTGAGCGCGTTGGCGACGGCCTTGTCGCTGCCCACATCATTGCCCGCCCCCACACCGAAGTGGAGCCCGCCCTGATCGCCACCGCCACCACCCGCCGTCTCTGATGACCATGGGCGCCGTCCATCCGCGCGTCCTGGGTTATCTCGGTCGCGCCCTAAGTCTTGAACTGTCTGCTGTGCAGCAGTACATGACCCAGGCCTCCCTTGTGGGGCTATGGGGAGATATGGACGCGGCCGAACGTTTTCGCCACGAGACCGTGGAGGAAATGCAGCACGCTGAAAAAATTGTGCAGCGCATGCTGGCCGTTGGGGTGGCCCCTGCCGCATCCCAGCTGCGCGCCGTTGCCCATGCCCCTGACCTGGTGGGGCTGCTGCGCCACAACACCGTGCTGGAAAACGACCTAATCCAGCACTACGGCGAAGCAGTGCGTTTCTGCCTGCTCATTGGCGACGGCGCCAATGCAGAATTTTTCCAAGAGCTTCTCAGCGACGAACAGCACCACGGTGCCGAGCTGGACGCCTGGCTCAAGAGCCTGGGCGGACAAAGCAGCCGACACCTCGAGCGGGCCACTTTCTAAAACCAAGCCCCCTTGAATCCCCCCCTTCCCCTGCCGATCCAGCTGGTCTGGCTGATACCGCTCTACGGGTTCAGCGGCATGGTGTTTTCATTGCCCTGGACGGCCGGTTGGTTCCCCCGCAATGGCCCCCGGCCCGCTGCCTACCTCAATCTGCTCCTGACTCTGGTGGCCGTCTTACACGGCAGTTGGATTTTGGGGCTGGTTTGGGAGCTGGGCCCCCAACACCTGGATTGGCCCTGGTTGACGGTGGCCGACCTAGATCTGCGCATCGGCTTCGAGCTTTCGCTCACCAACCTGGCGGCCCTCGAACTGGTTACCTGCATGAGCCTGGTCAGCCAGGTTTTTGCCCTGGGCTACCTGGATAAGGATTGGTCCCTGGCCCGTTTCTATGCCCTGGTGGGCTTTTTCGAGGGGGCCATGGCGGGAGTGGTGCTGAGTAGCAACCTCTTTTTGAGCTATTTCCTGTTGGAAATGCTCACCCTCTCCACCTATTTACTGGTGGGTTTTTGGTACGCCCAACCCCTGGTGATTACCGCAGCCAGGGATGCCTTCCTGACCAAAAGGGTGGGGGATGTGCTTTTACTGATGGGCATGGTGACCCTGTCGGCCTGGGCCGGCTCGATGGAATTCAACGATCTCTATGCCTGGAGCGCCCAGGCAAACCTGCGGCCCCTGGCTGCAACCCTGCTGGGATTAGGCCTGATCGCTGGGCCGATAGGCAAGTGCGCCCAATTCCCGATGCACCTCTGGCTGGATGAGGCCATGGAGGGTCCCAACCCGGCCTCAATCCTGCGCAATTCGGTGGTGGTGACCGTTGGTGCCCTGGTTTTGCTGAAGTTGATGCCCCTGTTGCAGATGTCGCCCCTGGCAACCCAGGTGCTGCTGGCCGTGGGCGTGATCAGCGCCCTGGGCGGCGCCCTGGTGGCGATTGCCCAGGTGGACCTGAAACGGGCCTTCTCCTATTCCACAAGCTCCTATTTGGGCCTGGTTTTTATCGCCATTGCCCTGCAAAAACCGGGCCTGGCACTGCTCCTGCTATTTGCCCATGGCCTGGCAAAGGCCCTGCTGTTCATGAGCGTTGGCAGCGTGATTGCCACCACCAGCTGCCAGGACCTCACCGAGCTAGGCGGCCTGGCCGGCAGGATGCCAGCCACCACCATTGCCTACCTGGTGGGCGGCGCCGGCCTGGTGGGGTTGCTCCCCCTGGGATGCTTCTGGTGCTACGGCCTGCTAGTTCAAAACCTGAGTGCCAGTGCCCCCTGGTTTGCAGCTGTTTTTGTGGTCACAAACCTGCTGACGGCCCTCAACCTCACCCGGGTATTCCGCCAGGTGTTCCTGGGGCCTGCCAGGCCAAAAACCAAGCGGGCACCTGAGGTCAATTGGCTAATGGCCACGCCGATGGTGGCCCTGAGCGTGGTGGTGCTGCTGATGCCCTGGATCATGGCCCGCATTGATCCGGTGCCCGGCATCGCCTCCTTCTCCATACCGGTCGCAGCAACCGTGGCGGCCAGTGGCCTGGCAGGGGTTTTGATTGGCTGCCAACTAAGGCTCGACACCTTCTGGTCGCGCTCCCTCCTTAAGCCCCTGCGGGTGCTCCAGGATCTGCTCGCCTACGACTTCTACACCGAGACGATTTACCGAAAAACCGTGGTGGCCTTTGTATCCCGCCTGGCCCAACTCACCGATTGGCTTGATCGGATGGTGGTGAATGGTTTTGTAGATGGCCTGGGGCGGTTTTCGCTAGTGAGTGCCGAGAACCTCAAGCTTGGCGTCAGTGGCCAACTGCAGAGTTACGTGCTCACCGTGATCGTGGCGATCGTGATCCTGCTCAGCTCCCTCACCTGGCTCTTCGCGTAGGACCAGATGCTCAGCGCCCTCCTACTGATTCCCTTCCTGGGAGCCCTGCTGCTGCTGCTCTGGCCCACCAAGGCAGAGCCGGGCCAGCTGCGGGCGGTGGCAATCGCCGTACTGACAACCCAACTGCTGGCCAGCCTGCTGGTGCTGCTGCGCTTTGATCCCAGTGAAAGCGGGATGCAACTGCAGGAATCACTCAGTTGGGTGGTGAGCCTGGGCCTCGATTACAGGCTGGGGGTGGATGGACTATCCCTGCCCTTGGTCCTGATCAACGCAGGCCTGACCCTGGTTTCCGCAATCTGCACCAGGGACATCAGCCAAAGGCCCCGCATCTACTTCGCCCTGCTGCTGGTGATCAGTGGGGCGGTTAATGGGGCGTTTTTGGCGGAAAATTTGCTGCTGTTTTTCCTTTTCTACGAACTGGAACTAATTCCCCTGTGGGCCCTGATCAGCATCTGGGGCGGGGCCAACCGGGCCTACGCCGCCACCAAATTCCTGATTTTCACAGCGATCTCGGGGATGCTGATCCTGGGTTCCTTTCTGGGCCTGGCACTCTTTACGGGCTCGGTGGACTTCAGCCTCACCCCGGTCACCAGCGAGACCCTGGCCATGGGCAGTCAGCTGGTATTGCTGGGGGCGATGCTGGTGGGATTTGGGATCAAAATCCCCCTATTCCCTTTCCACACCTGGCTTCCTGACGCCCATACCCAGGCCTCCACCCCCGTTTCGGTGCTGCTGGCCGGGGTGCTGCTGAAACTGGGCACCTATGGAATGCTGCGCTTTGGTTTGGGCCTATTTCCTGAGGCCTGGGCCGTTCTGGCCCCCTGGCTTGCCATATGGGCAGCCATTTCGGTGCTCTACGGCTCCCTGGCCGCCATTGCCCAGCAGGACATGAAACGGATGGTGGCCTACAGCTCGGTGGGACACATGGGCTACATCCTCCTAGCCGCTGCTGCAGCTACGCCAATCAGCCTGCTGGGGGCGGTGTTCCAAATGGTCAGCCATGGCCTGATCTCAGCCCTGCTGTTTCTGCTGGTTGGCATCGTGTACCGCAAAACCGGCACCCGCGATCTGCAGGTGCTCCGTGGTCTGCTCAACCCCGAGAGGGGCCTGCCCTTGACCGGTACCTTGATGATTCTTGGCGTAATGGCCAGTGCCGGACTGCCTGGCATGGCGGGTTTCATCTCGGAGTTTCTGGTATTCCGGGGCAGTGTGGCTAGCTTTCCGGTCGCCACCCTGCTCGCCATGGTGGGTTCTGGCCTGACCGCCGTTTATTTCCTATTGCTTGTGAACCGGGCCTTTTTCGGGCGATTGGCGATCACCCCGCCCAGCGATCCCAGCACCGATCGCCGTCTCGATGTGCAACTGGCGCCAGTGGCCCCCAGGGAGATAGTGCCTGCCCTAGCCCTTTCCCTGCTGGTAATTGGCATCGGCCTTGTGCCATCTTGGCTTTCCCGCATCAGTGAATCCGCCAGCGCGGCCCTGGCCCTATTACCCGGAGGCCTGGGCTGATGCCTGTTATCTCGGCCGATCTGGTCCGCCGCGGGCCCATGGCCACGGCCAGCGAGCTGCAGGAGCAGTTGTTGGGCGGCCAAACCCTGCTCAGCGAAAGCCGCGAGCACCTAATCGAGGTGGTGGATGTGCTGGCGAGCTATGGGGAGGTGCTGGATGCCTACAGCATCAACCTGATTTACCAGGCAGAGCGGCAGTTCCTGGTGCCCTTTCCCCTTTTCAAGTACCTCGACGGCGACGTCAATCCGGCAAAAATCTGGCGCCATCTCTGGCACGACCGGATCAACTTTGAGTACGCCGAATACTGCATGAAGGCGATGCTCTGGCATGGCACAGGGGGCATGGATGCCTACCTGGATTCGGAAGCCTTTGCTGAATCCTGCAGGGCGATCATCCGCCGCAAAACCAAACGCGATCCCCTGCTCGCCCTACTCAATCCCCTATTTCGCAACTTCCTGCCCGAGTTGATTCGCACCGCAGCCACCACCCATGCCCTTGGCCAGTTTTGGCGGGTAATGAGTGATTTGTTTGTGGCCCTCGCCCAGGCTGAGGCCGATGGGCGGGTGGATTCGATTGAGAAGGTGGTGGAATTTATTAAAGATGGCCTGGTGACCGCCGCGGCCCAGCCGATCACCTACGCCGTGGAAATTGACGGTGAAAAGTTTTGGGTGCTAACTCCGGAGGCGGGGCTTACCTTCCTGGGGGATGTGGCCGTGCCCTACGTGGAGGCCGTTTTCCTGCGGGGCCTGCCCTTCCTGGGTACGGTCAGTTTCAATGCCCAGGCCCAGCAAATTTCCCCCGACCAGGGCAAGTTCGCCTATGGGGCCCTATTTGCCGATCCCCTGCCGACCATGGGATCTGGCATTCCCCCCAGCCTGTTAATGCAAGACATGTTTCGGCATCTACCGGAGCGTTTGCACCAGCTCTACCGCCAGAAGGGCCGGGGCGAAGGGGATGTGAGGGTGAAGATCTGCATGAGTTTCCAGAAGTCGATGTTCTGTGTGACCAATGCGGCCATCAGGGGCACCTTTCCCCACTCCCTAGCCAGCAGCGACCCGGCAGAAACAGCCGCCAACAGCGCCTATGCGGCCAGCTGGGCGAGCCGCCTAAGCCTGGCGCGCACCGATTGCCTCTAGGGAGAAAGAGCTGAGCTGGCCTAGGGTTAGGGCCATGGATCAGCCCTGGACCCCTCGCCCCAAACCGGAACAAGCCGACCGACTAGAGCGGCGGATTGAATTTGGGGATTACGAGGCAACTCGCCTATTTCTTGAACAGTTGAATGCCCTTTCGGAGGAGCAACAGCGCTTTCCCGATATCAGCTTTGGTCGCACCTACGTGAACCTCACGGTGCGACCAGAAAGTGATGGGGCTGCGATTGATGGGCAAGACCAGGCCTTTGCCGCCGCAATCGACGCCCTCCTAAACCAATGAGCACTGGTGCCGATGGCGACCAGGTCGATCTGCGGGCCGCCTACGAAGGGGCAGGCATTCAAGCCGTGCTGGAGCAACTGGACCAGGAGCTGATTGGCCTCCGGCCGGTAAAGGCCCGCCTCAGGGAAATAGCCGCCCTGCTGGTGGTTGACCGGGCCCGGCAGCAGGTGGGCCTGGAGACGGCTCCCCCAAGCCTGCACATGTCCTTCACCGGCCGCCCCGGCACGGGCAAAACAACAGTGGCAGAAAGGATGTCCAAAATCCTGCACGGCCTTGGTTATGTGCGCAAGGGGCACGTGATCACGGCCACCCGCGACGACCTGGTGGGCCAGTACATCGGCCATACGGCGCCCAAAACCCGCGAGATGCTCAAAAAGGCCATGGGTGGGGTGCTGTTTATTGATGAGGCCTATTACCTCTATCGCCCAGAGAACGAAAGGGACTACGGCGCCGAGGCAATTGAAATCCTGCTGCAGGTGATGGAAAACAACCGCGATGATCTTGTCGTGATCTTTGCTGGTTATAAGGATCGGATGGATGTGTTTTATCAATCCAATCCCGGGCTTTCTTCACGGGTTGCAAACCACATCGACTTCCCCGACTACAGCGCCGATGAACTACTGGCCATTGCCCGACTGATCCTGGCGGCGGAAAACTATCGCTTTAGTGAAGAGGCAGTGGCGGCCTTTGCCGATTACATCCAAAGGCGGATGCAACTGCCCTTCTTTGCCAATGCCCGCTCCATTCGCAATGCGATCGACCGGACCCGGATGCGTCAGGCCAACCGGCTGTTTAGTCGCATGGGTAGCCCGCTCACCAAGCTCGACCTAATGACCCTGGAAGCGGAGGACATCACCGCCAGCAGCGTGTTTGCAGGCGAAGTTGAAGGGCTTGACCCTGCCAAGCCCCTCACCTAGGGTCTGCCGAAATCCCCTTCGCAGCCTCCCCCAATGAAATTGATCCGCCAAGCCCAAGACAACCTGGCAAAGGTCGGATTGGCGGTGGGACTGGGGCTGGGCATGGCAATCATTGATCCCCTCGCCGGCGTTGCTGGCCCATGCAGCTTCCTGCAACCCATAGGTGGCAATGGCAGCTCGCCAATAGTTGCCAAGGCGGTGGGTAGGGGCAAACTGATTGGCCAAACCAATTGGAACACCGACTTTTTTGTCACCCAGCCCTATAGCAGCTACAAGTTCTTCTTTACCGCAAATTCCTCTGACCCCAATGCCCAGTACCCGGTAGAGGCCTACATGAAGTTCAGCGATGGCTCCAACCTGCAGGTTGTCAACACCTTGATGAATCCGCCGATGGGCACCGGGAAAATGTTTGGTCCTTTCCCCTCTATTCCAGGTAAGCAGACCAGCCAGATGAACTTCAAGGTGGGAGCCAGCAACGACCCGGGGGCCCTTGGATTCAGCTATCGCATCTCCGTGCAGGGATGCCTCTGATCTAAAGGGCTCGGGTTTCCCTAGCGCCTTTTGCGGCAGTCAATCTGCAGCAAATCGCGCACCTGCTGGACCTGGCGGGAGAGCTGGGGATCAGTGTTGAGGCGTTTTTCAACCTGATCCACGGCATACATCACGGTGGAGTGATCCTTGCCGCCAAAGACCTCGCCGATGCGGGGTAGGGAAAGGTCCGTGCTCTGACGAATTAAAAACATCCCCACCTGGCGGGCCTGACTCACGGCCCGCTTGCGGCTGGCACTGCGCATCTCATCGACGCCCACCCCAAACACCTCAGAGACCTTCTCAATCACCTTTTCGGGCTTGACCTCCACGTCCACCCCGGCCGGGTCGAGCATCGGCGCCACCGATTCCACGGTCATGGGCAGACCGGTGATCGAAGCGAAGGCCACGGCGCGGGTGAGGGCCCCCTCCAGCTCCCGGATGTTGGAGGTAAAACGCCCGGCAATGAACTGGATCAGCTCCCGGGGCAAAACCATCTGCTCCTGCTCGGCCTTTTTATGGAGAATCGCCATGCGCGTTTCCAGATCGGGCACCTGGATGTCGGCGATCAAACCCATCGAAAAGCGTGAGATCAGACGTTCCTGGAGGCGGGTAATTTGGCCGGGGGGCCGGTCGGAGGCAATCACGATTTGGCGGCCCGCCTCATGCAGGGCGTTGAAGGTATGGAAAAACTCTTCCTGGGTGTACTCCTTGCCCTCAATGAACTGGATGTCGTCGATGAGGATCAGATCGGCGGCGCGATAGCGGTCGCGGAAGGCCTGCATGCCGTCCTTGCGGATCGCCTGGATTAGGTCGTTGGTGAAGGTTTCGGTGCTCACGTAGAGCACCCGGGCCTCGGGGTTGATCTCCAGGCGGTATTGGCCGATGGCCTGCATCAGGTGGGTCTTACCTAGCCCCACGCCACCACAGAGAAACAGGGGGTTGAATTCCCGGCCTGGGGCCTCCGCCACCGCCAATGAGGCGGCGTGGGCCATGCGGCTGTTGGGACCCACCACAAAACGGTTGAAGACGTAGCGGGGGTTCAGTCCGGGCGCCATTTTGCGCGGTGCTTCGCCCGTGGCCTTGGCGGGGAGCGCCGCAGGGGCTGGAGACCCGGCAGCTGGGGATCCCGCCACTGGGGATCCGGCGACTGGGGGGGCCAGGATGTCGTCGCCGCTGGCGGCCGACACCAACACCTGCACGGAGTGGCCGGCAATTTCGCTTGCCACCGCCTCAATCGTGCCGAGGTAGTTCTTGTGCAGCCAGCCGCAGGCAAAGCTGTTAGGGGCTAGAAGCTGCAGTTGGCCGTCCGTGAAGGAGGTGCAACGGGCCGGCCGTATCCAGGTCTCGAAGGTGGGCTTACTGAGGTTGGCCTGGAGTGCCTGTTGAACCTGGTGCCACAGCTGGTCTTCCTGTAGCACCAGAAACTTCGCCACCAAGGGTGCTGAATATACGCAGATCAAACGGGTCCGTCCGTCTTAAATGAGTCGAAATCACACCTGGCCCACACCCCCGCCCATGCGCCGCCTTTCCCTGGGCCTCAGCACCGGACTGCTACTCCCCCTAACGCTGCTGGCAAGCTGCGGCACGGGCTTTCCAGGTTTTAGCCAGGGCCCCAAGGATGGCCGGATCAGCGATGCCGCCCCGGCGGCCGTGCTGAGCGGCAGCAACAACGTGATCGTGGCGGCGGTGGCCAAGGTGGGGCCTGCGGTGGTGCGGATCGACACCCTCAAGCGCCTGGTAAACCCCCTCGGCGGCCTGTTTGGCAATGGGCCCACGATCCAGCAGCAACAGGGCCAGGGATCCGGCTTCATTACCCGCTCCGACGGGATCGTGCTGACCAACGCCCACGTGGTCGAAGGGGCCTCGGAGGTGAGTGTCACCCTGCCCGATGGCCGCAGCTTCAGCGGCAAGGTGTTGGGTTCTGATCCCGTTACGGATGTGGCGGTGGTGAGGGTTGTGGCCAGCGGCCTACCGGTGGCCCCCCTGGGGGATTCAGCCAAGGTGCGCCCGGGTGAATGGGCCATTGCCATCGGCAATCCCCTGGGCCTCGACAACACGGTGACCGCCGGGATCATCAGCGCCATCCAGAGGACCAATGCCCTCGGCGAGGGCCAACGGGTGCCCTACATCCAAACTGACGCAGCGATCAATCCGGGCAACAGCGGCGGCCCCTTGATCAACGACAACGGCCAGGTGATTGGCATCAACACGGCGATTCGCAAGGCCCCTGGCGCCGGCCTCAGCTTTGCGATCCCGATCAATGTGGCCCGCCAAATCGCAGGCCAGATTCTCCAGCGGGGCAGCGCCAGCCATCCCTATATCGGCGTGCGGCTGCAGGCCCTAACTCCCCAGCTGGCGAGGGAAATCAACGCCAGCACCAGCGAGTGCCAGGTGCCCGAGGTGAATGGGGTAGTGGTAGTGGAGGTGGTACCTGGCAGCCCGGCCGCCAGGGCTGGATTGCGGCCCTGCGACCTGCTCGAGAAGGTGGGTGATCGGGCCGTCAGGAACCCCTCAGAGGTGCAACTAGCCGTGGAGCAGGGGGAGGTCGGCAAGCCCCTCGTCCTGGTGGCCAGGCGCCAAAACACGATCAAAAACCTGATGCTTCACCCGGTCGAATTGCCCCAGAAAGGTTGAGCG